>JANOAM010000649.1:0-6218 GCA_031411215.1 Betaproteobacteria bacterium | reverse complement strand
GCCCCGGTCTGGTACTTCACGCCTTACTACTCCATGCTGCGCGCGGTGACCGACGACATGGTCAACGTCTTCGTGGGCCTGGTGGCCGTGGCCGGTGTGCTGGCCTTCCTGATGGGCGGCTTCAAAGGCATCTGGAAGTGGGTGCCGCTGGTTGCGGCTGTTGTCATCGCCTTCCTGCTGAAGGCCTTCGACGCCAAGTTCTGGGGCGTGGTGGTGATGGGCGTGGCGGTGCTGGTGCTGTTCCCGCTGCCCTGGCTGGACCGCAGCCCGGTCAAGTCCATTCGCTACCGCCCGGGCTGGAACGTCTGGCTGTATGGCTTGTTCGTCATCAACTTCTTCGTGCTGGGCTACCTGGGCATCCAGCCGCCCTCGGTCGGCAAGACGCTGATGGCCCAGGCCGGGACGCTGTTCTATTTCGGCTTCTTCCTGCTGATGCCATGGTGGAGCCGCATCGGCGAATTCAAGGCGGTGCCTGACCGCGTGACCTTCCACGCGCACTGAGCGGCCAGAACATGAAGAAACTGATCCTCTCCCTGCTGGCCTCACTGGCCTTGTCCTGCGCCATCACCAGCCCGGCCCTCGCGAACAGCGACGGCCCGGCCTGGGACACGTTCCAGGCCAACCGCATCACCGACCTGGCGGCGCTGCAGAACGGTGCCAAGCTGTTCGCCAACTACTGCCTGAACTGCCACCAGGCGGCGTACATGCGCTACAACCGGTTGCGCGACATTGGCCTGACTGAAGAGCAGATCAAGGACAACCTGATTTTCAGCGGTGCCAAGGTTGGCGAGACCATGAAGACGGCGCTGGACGCCAAGGACGCCAAGGACTGGTTCGGTGGCGTGCCGCCTGACCTGACGCTGATCGCGCGTTCACGATCCGACGGCGCCAAGGGCACGGGCGCGGACTACATCTACACCTACCTGCGCAGCTACTACCGCGACGACACCCGCCCCACAGGCTGGAACAACACCGCTTTCCCGGGTGTGGGCATGCCCAATGTGCTGTGGGAACTGCAGGGCCAGCAGAAGCCGGTGTATGTCGAGGAAGCCGACGCGCACGACAAGACCAAGACGGTCCACATCTTCAAGGGCTTCGAGCAGGTCAGCCCGGGCCTGCTGAGCACGGCGGACTACAACACCGCCACCGCCGACTTGGTGGCTTACCTGCAGTGGATGGCCGAACCCAACCAGACCAGCCGTGTGCGCCTGGGTGTGTGGGTGCTGCTGTTCCTGTTCGGCTTCACGATCATTGCCTGGCGCCTGAACGCGGCGTACTGGAAGGACATCAAGTAGTCCCGGTCAGAATGGGGCCCGCGGCGTCAGCCGGGGCCCTCAGGCGCAGTGGGGGCGACCAGCACCCGCTGCGTTTTGTCTTTTGGCGGGGGTTGCCTGACGGTGCCTTCGCAAGCTGGCGAGTTGAAGTGATAACGAAAGGCCCCCTGCCATGATGGTGCTCTACTCCGGAACGACCTGCCCCTATTCGCACCGTTGCCGCTTCGTGTTGTTCGAAAAGGGCATGGACTTCGAGATCCGCGACGTCGACATCTTCGCGAAGCCCGAAGACATCGCGTTGATGAACCCGTACAACGAGGTGCCCATCCTGGTGGAGCGCGACCTCATCCTGTACGAGTCGCACATCATCAACGAGTACATCGACGAGCGCTTCCCGCACCCGCAGCTGATGCCCGGTGACCCGGTGGCGCGTGCCCGCGTGCGCCTGTTCCTCTTCAACTTTGAAAAGGAACTTTTCAGCAACGTGAACCTGCTGGAAGGCCGCGGCGTCAAGGCGACCGAAAAGCAGCTGGAAAAGGCCCGCGACCAGATCCGCGACCGCCTGACCCAGCTGGCGCCCATCTTCCTGAAGAACAAGTACATGCTGGGCGACGACTTCAGCATGCTGGACGTGGCTATCGCCCCGCTGCTGTGGCGCCTGGACTACTACGGCATCGACCTCAGCAAGAATGCCGTGCCGCTCTTGAAGTACGCCGAGCGCATCTTCTCGCGCCCGGCCTACATCGAGGCGCTGACGCCTTCGGAAAAGGTGATGCGCAAGTAAGCGCAGACCCGCCATGACCGGCCTCAACGCCGACAACCAGGGCACGTCCACCCGCCCGTACCTGCTACGGGCGCTGCACGACTGGTGCACCGACAACGGCTTCACGCCTTATCTGGCGGTGCATGTCGGTGCCGGTGTGCGCGTGCCCATGGAGTACGTCAAGAACAACGAGATCGTGCTCAACGTGAGCTTCGAGGCCACGTCCGGCCTCAAGCTGGGCAACGACTTCGTCGAGTTCCGGGCGCGCTTTGGCGGCATCACACGCGACATCCAGGTGCCGGTGGACCACGTCGTGGCCATCTACGCCCGCGAGAACGGCCAGGGCATGGCCTTCCCCACGCCCACGCTGACGGGCGAAGGCGCGGACGCCGCTGTGTCCGCAACGCAGGAGACGGCCGAGATCCCCGCCCCCGCCGCACCACGCGGTTTGCGCCTGGCCAGCAGCGAGCCGACAGCCGAAGCCGCACCGGCCGTCGTGCCGACGGCGGTGCCCGCTGCAGTGCCCACCGCTGTGCCGCCTGCGCAGGGTGATGGTGAGCAGCCCGACCCCACGCCGCCCACGGGCCGGCCTTCACTCAAGCGCATCAAGTAGCCCGCGGGTCCTGCATACAATCTCGGCCCACGCCGGCTTAGCTCAGTTGGTAGAGCACCCGCCTTGTAAGCGGAAGGTCGTCCGTTCGATTCGGACAGTCGGCACCACCTGCGCCGCGTTTCAGCGCGCAGACGTGATCTTGACGCGCAGGGCCCGCGGCGGCCAGCCTGCATCAGTCAGTGACGATTCCAGTGCGGGCACCAATTGGCGCAGCTTCGCGGCCGTGGAAGCATTGGCCACCAGCAGCATCCAGGTTTCATCGTCTAGTGGGCCGGGCTTCACGGCGCTGCGCAGCAGCTCGGGCAAGCAGGGCAGGACGGTGGCCAGGCGAGCTTCGGACTCACGCAGGCGGCGCAGCAGGCCGGTGAGCGAGTCGTTCTGGTCCAGTGCCCGCGACAGCGGGACCTGATGGGGGATGGGCGCGGCCATGAACGGAGTCTAGCGATGCAAGTGCTCATCACCCACGGCAGCCTGGCGCGCACACGCGTGCTGCAGTTCCAGCGTTGGCAGATCCTGCTGGGCGCGCTGACGCTGGCCAGCATGCTGATGCTGCTGTCGGGCACGGTCTACCACTTCGTGTTCCTCAAGGCTGCGCGTGAAGGCTGGCCGGTGGTGAGCCCGCTGGTGCGTCTGATCGTGCGCGACGAGATCGCCCAGCGCGACCGCTTCATGCGCGACAACCTGGACGCCATGGCGGAAAAGGTCGGCGAGATGCAGGCCAAGCTGGTCAAGCTGGAAGCCATGGGCGAACGGGTCTCGGGCCTGGCCGGCATGAAGGCCGAGGAATTGAAGCCCCTGCAGCGTGGCACCTCCTCCGCATCGGCTGCCGGTGGCCAGGGCGGCCCCTATGTGCCCGTGCCCAACCCGTCTCTGGAGCAATTGCAGTCGCTGGTGGCGGGCCTGGACGAGGCCACTGACGTGAACCTGGACCTCTTCACCTATGTCGAGTCCCGCCTGCAGGAAAGTCGCCTGACGGCGCTGATGGTTCCCAGCGCGCCGCCGGTCCACGGCCCTATTGGGTCGGGTTTCGGCTTCCGGGTCGACCCCATCAACGGCCGCGCAGCGCTGCACACCGGGCTGGATTTTCCGGCCGAAGTGGGTACGCCCATCCTGGCGGCGGCGGGCGGCATCGTCGTGGCCAATGAATGGCACAGTGAGTACGGCCATGTGCTTGAAATCGACCACGGCAATGGCCTGGTGACCCGCTACGCCCACTGCTCGGTCATCGATGTGGCGGTGGGTACCCTGGTCAAGCGTGGGCAGATGGTGGCCAAGGTGGGGACCTCGGGCCGGTCCACGGGCGCCCACCTGCACTTCGAGGTGCTGGTGGGCGGTGTGCCGCAAGACCCGGCGCGCTTCCTGGCGGCCGGGCCCGGGGCGCAAACGGAGGCTGCTGCCTCCGTGATCAAGGGCCGCCGACGCTGAGCGAGCCCCCGGCCGCGGGGGTGGGCGATGCTAGACTTGAAGGCTTCCCCGTGGCGTTCCGCGCACGCTGTCGTGCCAGTCAGCGTCGGCGTGCGGCGGGCTTGCAGGCTGCGCATGCAGCCCCATCTAGCCCCATCTGATACGCCAGCGAAACGCCAGACAAACCCCTCTGAGGCCGGCCGAGCCGGCGCCCCCGTGGCGCCCTTCGCGCCAGCCACGGCTCCGATCCACCCAGCCCCCGTCGCCGCATGTTCCCCAAGATCCTGACCCAGATTTTCGGCAGCCGGAATGACCGCCTCCTGAAGACCTACCGGCGCACGGTGGACACCATCAATGCGCTGGAGCCGCAGTTCGAAAAACTGTCCGACGCCGACCTGCGCGCCAAGACCGAAGAGTTCCGCAAGCGCGTGGCTGACGGTGCCAGCCTGGACGACCTGCTGCCCGAGGCCTTCGCCGCCGTGCGGGAAGCCGGCAAGCGTGTACTGAAGATGCGCCACTTCGACGTCCAGTTGATCGGTGGCATCGCCCTGCACGAAGGCAAGATTGCCGAGATGCGCACGGGTGAAGGCAAGACGCTGATGGCGACGTTGCCGGTCTACTTGAACGCTTTGGCCGGCAAGGGTGTCCACCTGGTGACGGTCAACGACTACCTGGTGCGGCGCGACGCGGAGTGGATGGGCCGCATCTACAAGTTCATGGGCATGACGGTGGGCGTGAATGTTGCCGGCATGGGCCGCGAGGAAAAGCAGGCCGCCTTCGCCGCCGACATCACCTACGGCACCAACAACGAGTTCGGTTTTGACTACCTGCGCGACAACATGGTCCAGGACCTGCGCGACCGTGTCGCCCGTGGCCTCAACTACGCCATCGTCGACGAGGTGGACTCGATCCTGATTGACGAGGCCCGCACGCCGCTGATCATCAGCGGCCAGGCGGAAGACCACACCGAGATGTATGTGCAGATCAACGCCATCGTCCCGGGTCTGAAGCTGCAGATCGGCGAAGCCGACATCCGCACCGGCGAAGGCATCATCGAAGCCGGCGATTACACGCTGGACGAGAAGTCGCACCAGGTCTTCCTGACCGAATCCGGCCACGAAAAGGCCGAACAGCTGTTGGGCCAGGCCGGCCTGCTGGCCGAAGGCGCCAGCCTCTACGACCCCAGCAACATCGCGCTGATGCACCACGTGTACGCGGCCCTTCGTGCGCACCGCTTGTACAACCGCGACCAGCACTACGTGGTGCAGGACGGCGAAGTCATCATCGTCGACGAATTCACGGGCCGCCTGATGACCGGTCGACGCTGGAGCGACGGCCTGCACCAGGCCGTGGAAGCCAAGGAAGGCGTGCAGATCCAGAGCGAGAACCAGACGCTCGCATCCGTCACCTTCCAGAACTACTTCCGCATGTACGGCAAGCTGTCGGGCATGACCGGCACGGCGGACACCGAGGCCTACGAATTCCAGGAGATCTACGGCCTGGAAACCGTGGTGATCCCGCCCAACCGGCCGACCATCCGCAAGGACGACAACGACCTGATCTACAAGACGGCCAAGGAAAAGTACGACGCCGTCACCAACGACATCCGGGACTGCCATGAACGCGGCCAGCCGGTGCTGGTGGGCACGACCAGCATCGAAAACTCCGAACTCATTTCGGAACTGCTGAAGAAGGCCAAGCTGCCGCACCAGGTCCTCAACGCCAAGCAGCACGCAAAGGAAGCCGAGATCGTGGCGCAGGCCGGGCGGCCCGGCGTCATCACCATCGCCACCAACATGGCCGGCCGCGGCACGGACATCGTGCTGGGCGGCAATGTGGAGAAGCAGGTCCAGTTCCTGGAAGAGGACACGGCCCTGTCGGACGGCGACCGGACGACGCAAGCCCAGAAGCTCAAGGACGAATGGCAGAGCCTGCACGACCAGGTCAAGGCCGCCGGCGGCCTGCGCATCGTGGCCACCGAACGGCATGAGAGCCGCCGCATCGACAACCAGCTGCGCGGCCGTTCAGGCCGCCAGGGCGACCCCGGCGCCAGCCGCTTCGACCTGAGCCTGGACGACCCGCTGATGCGCATCTTCGCGGGTGACCGCGTGCGCGCCATCATGGACCGGCTGAAGATGCCCGAAGGCGAGGCCATCGAAGCCGG
>JANOAM010000648.1:0-2659 GCA_031411215.1 Betaproteobacteria bacterium | reverse complement strand
GGCCACGGGCTGGGCTGACAGCACGCTGCTGCGCGGCAGGCTGTCCGCCTGCAGCAGCGCACCCACCTGCGATCGGCGCAGCACATGACCCAGGTCACCCAGCAAACCGTCGCTCAGGTCGATGGCGCTGCTGGCCAGGCCTCGCAGTGCCAGGCCCAGGGACACCCGCGGCTGCGGTTGTTCCATGGCGCGGCGCACGGTGTCGAAGGCCTCACCGTGCAGCGCACGCGCACCGCGAAAGACCTCCAGCGCCAGGCGTGCATCGCCCAGCGTGCCACTGACCCACAGCTCATCACCCGGCTTTGCGCCGCTGCGCAGCAAGGCCTGGCCAGCCGGCACCTGGCCCATCACGGTGATGCAGATGTTCAGCGGCCCGGCCGTGGTGTCGCCGCCGACCAGTTCGATGCCCTGCGCGTCGGCCAGCGCGAACAGGCCGCCGGCAAAGCCCGCCGCCCAGGCCTCGTCGGCGCGCGGCAGCGCCAGCGCCAGCGTGAAGGCCAGAGGCTCTGCGCCGCAGGCAGCCAGGTCACTCAAGTTGACGGCCAGGGCCTTGTGGCCCAGGCGTTCGGGCGCCACGGTGGACAGGAAGTGGCGGCCTTCCACCAGCATGTCGCTGGACACGGCCAGCTGCTGGCCCGGCGCCACGTTCACCAGGGCGCAGTCATCACCGACACCCAGCGCGGCACGGCAGACCGGGCGGGTGAAGTGGCGCGCAATCAGGTCGAACTCGCCCACACGCTCAGTCACGGGCCGCTCACTGGCCAGCCCGGTCCAAGGTCGCCAGCAGGTTGGCAAGCTCCACCGCGCTCTTGACGTTCATCTTGTCGAAGATGCGCGCCCGGTGCACTTCCACCGTGCGCACGCTGATGCCCAGTTCATCGGCGATCAGCTTGTTGGGCCGGCCGTCCACCACCAGGCGCATGACCTCCTGTTCACGATCGGTCAGGTCGGCCAGCGCGCGCTTCAGTTGGTCGTTGCCCCGGCGCGCCTGGATGGCGCGGGCGCTGACGGCCAGCGCTTCTTCCACGCGGTCGACCAGGCCGTTGTTGGAAAAGGGCTTCTCGACAAAGTCGAAAGCGCCGCGCTTGACGGTGGCCACGGCCGTGGGCACGTCACCATGGCCGGTGAGCAGGATCACGGGCAGCAGCTGCAACAGCCCACGCTCGGCCAGGCGTTCAAACAACACCAGGCCGCTGGTACCGGGCATGCGCACGTCCAGCACCAGGCAGGCCGGCGAGCCCGGCCAGGGCGCGTTCTGCTTGGCCAGCCAAGTCTCAAAGGCGTCGGCGCTGGCAAAACCTTCCGACAGCAGACGGCGCGAGCGCAGCAGCCAGGCCAGCGCGTCGCGCACGACGTCTTCGTCGTCGACCAGGTAGACGACGGGCAATCCGAGGGTGGGGTCGAGGTTCATGCGACGGCTCGTTCAGCCGCTAGTATGAATCGGCAGGCGGGGCCTCCGGTGCGAGCCGCTCGGCCGGGGGCCGCGGTGTCGGCAAGGTGAAGCGGAACTCGGTGCCGCGCTTGCCCGGCCCAGGACCGAAGTCCAGCGCGCCGCCATGCTGTTCGATCACCGTGCGGCACAGGCTCAGGCCCAGGCCCATGCCCTCGCCGCGTGTGCTGAAGAAGGGCGTGAAGAGCTTGGCCGCCACTTCCTGCGCGATGCCGGTGCCGGCGTCGGACACGCTGAAGGTCACCCAGCGTTCGTGCGTGCGGCGTGCGCCCAGGGTCAGCACACGCAGACTCAGGTCGGGCACGGCGTCCATGGCCTGGATGCCGTTGCGGCTCAAGTTCAGCAGCACCTGCTCCACCATCGTGCGGTCGCAACGTACACGTGGCATGGGTTCGCCTTCCCTGGAAACGACACCCGGCAGGTCCAGCGCCACGCGCACACCGCTCTTGTGGGCCTGCAGGCGCACCAGCGGCATCACGGCTTCAAAGAGCTGGTCCACCGCAATGGTCTCGTGCTGCTGCTCGCGCCGGCGCACAAAGGCATGCACGCTCTTGATGACACGGCCGGCGCGGTCGGCCTGCTCGGCAATGCGCGACATGGCCTGGTGCAGCAGGCCGGGTGTGCTGTCGTCGGGGGCATCCAGCAGGTTGAGCGAACCGCTGGCGTAGCTGGCAATCGCCGCCAGCGGCTGGTTCAGTTCGTGGCTGAGCAGCGAAGCCATCTCGCCCACGGTGGCCAGGCGGGCACTGGCTTGCAGGCGGTCCTGCTGTTGGCGCGACAGCTCTTCCACGCGGCGCTGCGCGCTCATGTCCAGCACCGCGCTCATCCAGCCGGCGTGGCGGCCAACGCCATCCACCAGCGGCGCTTCGTAGATGACCACCGGGAAACGTTCGCCGTTCTTGCGCATGAAGACGGTCTCGTAGCCTTCACGCGCCTCGCGCAGGCTGCGGCCCTGGCCAACAAGCCTGCGCTGCTGGCGGCGTTCGTAGTCGTCGGCAAACTCGGGTGGCCAGTAGGGCTGGCGCGCGCCGGCGTTGCTGAGCAGTTCGTGTTCGGCCAAGCCCACCATCGTGCAAAAGGCCGGGTTGGCGTAGGTGATGGCGCCTTGCAAGTCGCGTGCGCGCAAACCCGTGGGCAGCGAGTCTTCCATCGCGTTGCGGAAGGCCAGCGCCTCGCCCAGTGCCCGTTCTGCCTCGGCGCGGCGGCGGC
>JANOAM010000647.1:0-1773 GCA_031411215.1 Betaproteobacteria bacterium | reverse complement strand
CATCACGCAGGCCGATCTGGGCGCGCTGGCCACGGGCGACAGCACTTGTTACTACCCGCCGACCTTGGTGACCGGTGTGGACACGTCCAGCGAGATCGTCATCGACGAAGTCTTCGGCCCGGTGCTGGTGGTGCAGACCTTCCGCACGCCGGCTGAAGCCGTGGAACTGGCCAACCACACACGCTACGGACTGGCCGCGTCGCTGTGGAGCGAATCGATTGGTCTGGCTTTGGAGGTCGCACCCAAGCTCAAGGCCGGTGTGGTGTGGGTCAACAGCGCCAATGCCTTTGACGCGGCCTGCGGTTTCGGCGGCGTCAAGGAATCAGGCTACGGCCGCGAAGGTGGGCGTGAGGGGCTGATCGAATACCTGACGTCTAGGGCGCCGGCCGCCCCGGCCAAGGCCAAGGGCCGCAAGGCGGCCGCGCTGCTGCCCCGCGCTCCCGACGCCATCGACCGCACGGCCAAGCTTTACGTGGGCGGCGTGCAGGCGCGCCCCGACGGCGGCTACAGCCAACGTGTTCAAACGGGCGACACCCAATGGCCCGCCACACCGCTGGGCAACCGCAAGGACATCCGCAACGCCGTCGAAGCAGCGCGCAAGGCCACGGGTTGGGAACGCCAGTCGGCACACGGCCGCGCCCAGGTGCTGTACTTCCTGGCCGAGAACACCCAGGCCCAGGCCGACCGGCTGACGGCCACGCTGGCCGCCTTTGCCGGCGCCGACTGTGCACGCGAAGAGGTCCAGCGCAGCATCGACCGCCTGTTGAGCTTCGCGGCTGCGGCCGACAAGTTCGAAGGCCGTGTGCACCAACCACCCGGCAACGTGGTGGTGATGGCGCTGAACGAGCCCATCGGCGTGATCGGCCAGATCGCGCCCGACGACTGGCCGCTGCTGGGCATGGTGAGCTTGTTGGCGCCCGCCATCGCCATGGGCAACCGCGTCGTGCTGGTGCCTTCGCAGCGCCTGCCGTGGATCATGGCCGACTGGGTGCAACTGCTGGAGACTTCGGACATCCCCGCCGGTGTCGTGAACCTGGTGTCCGGTGCCCGCGACGAACTGGCGCCGGTGCTAGCCGCACACGCCGATGTCGATGCGCTGTGGTGCCTGGACGCCGCACCGGCGCTGGCCACGCAGCTGGAGTCGCTGTCGGCCGGCAACCTCAAACGCACGTGGGTCGGGTCCGCGGACAGCGCCGCCTGGGCCGATGACGTCTGGGCCGAGCCTGACCGTTTCCTGCGCCAGGCCACGCAGGTCAAGAACGTCTGGGTGCCTTACGGCACCTGAGCGCGAGGCTGACCATGCTTGCCGTGCAACTGACGCGTGACGGCGACATCGCCACCATCACGCTGCACCGCCCCGATTGCCGCAATGCCGTTGACGGGCCGACCGCGCAAGCGCTGCTGGACGCTTTCGAAGCCTTTGAGCGTGACGAGACGCTGAAAGTCGCGGTGCTCACCGGTGGCGGCGGCCAGTTCTGCGCCGGGGCCGACCTGAAGGCGCTGGCAGACCCGGCACGGCGCAATGCCATCGAGCCCACGGGCACCGCTGCTGGCCCCATGGGTCCGACACGTCTGGACTTCAGCAAGCCAGTGATCGCCGCCATCGAAGGCCATGCGGTAGCGGGTGGCCTGGAACTGGCGCTGATGTGCGACCTGCGCGTGGCCGGGCGAAGCGCCGTCTTTGGCGTGTTTTGCCGCCGCTGGGGCGTGCCGCTGATCGACGGCGGCACGGTGCGCCTGCCGCGCATCGTGGGCATGGGGCGGGCGCTGGAC
>JANOAM010000646.1:0-6390 GCA_031411215.1 Betaproteobacteria bacterium | reverse complement strand
CAGCTGTCACGCGGCGCCGCACCGTTTCAGGCTCAGCGGTAGATGAACTGCATCTGCGTGCCAGCGAGTTCGATCACGTCACCGTTGCGCAGCGGCACGGAGTCACCCACGATAGGCACGCCATTGATGCTGGGCTTGGTGGCACCTTCCACGTGGGCAAACGCGTAGCCGTTGGGCCGCTTGGTGATCGACGCCACCTGCACGCCCGGTTTGCCGACGGTGGTGACGACCTTGGTCAGCACCACTTCACGGCCCGCCGCGGCGCCATTGAGCACCTTGATCGAAGCCGGTTGCACCGCCGGCGGCGCAGGCGCTGCAGCGGCGCCACCCAGCGCGCCAAAGCCGGAAGCGGCACCACCAGCGGGGACGCCAGCGGGCGTGCCGCCAGGCCGCATGATCATGGTCTTCTCGTAGTCACCCGACTCGTCGACCAGGTACTTGATCTTGTACTTGCCGATCTCGACCGTGTCGTTGTGGGTGAGCAGCTGCTTCTTGATCGCCTTGCCGTTGATGTAGGTGCCGTTGGTGCTGTTCAGGTCTTCAATGAAGACGTCAGCACCCACCATCTGCAAGACGGCGTGCTCACCACTGACGGCGAGGTTGTCGATCACGATGTCGTTGTAGGGACGCCGGCCGAGCGTGGTCTTGTCCTTGGTGATCTGGACTTCTTTGATGACCACACCGTCGAGCGAAACCACCAGCTTGCCCATGCATGCCCTCAATTCTTTCCGCTGCCGGCGGCTGCGGTATTGGCGCCCTTCTTTATCAGTCAGGCGCCTTGTATACGTATGCGGAAGGCGCTTTCAGCCTCAGCGCCTAAACGGCCACCATGACTTGGCCGGAGCGCTCGCGCCGCCGGAGGCGCGCCCCAGGATCACGGAGATATTATCCTTTCCGCCGGCGTCGTTGGCGGCATCGATCAGCCCGCGCGCGCACGATTCAAGGGAGTCGTGCGCCAGCAACACCTGCGCAATGCCCGCGTCGTCGAGCATGTCTGACAGCCCGTCGGAGCACAGCAGGAAGAGGTCGCCGGCCTGCACGTCGTGCTGGTGGGTCTCCAGCAGCACGGTGTCTTCCACACCCACGGCGCGGGTCACAAGGTTCTTGTTGGCGGAAAACGCGGCCTGTTCGGGCGTGATCAGACCGGCATCGATCTGTTCCTGCAGCAACGAATGGTCACGTGTGATTTGTTGCAAGCGGCCTTCGCGCAAGCGGTAGCAGCGCGAGTCGCCCACGTGACCCAGCAGCACGCGGTTGTCGCGGAACACGGCGACCACCAGCGTCGTGCCCATGCCGGCGTACTGCGGGTTGGAGTTGGCGGCGTTGAAGATCGCGCGGTTGGCGTTGTCCACGCAGATGTCCATGGCACGGCGGACTTCGGCATCGCTGGCCTGGGCGCTGGCTTCACGCAACCAGCGGCCGAGCTCGGTGCGGATGAACGTGGTGGCCATGTTGCTGGCCACTTCGCCAGCGTTGTAGCCGCCCATGCCGTCGGCCAGCACCGCGAGGCTGACACCCTCATCGGTCGCGACCGAATCTTCGTTGTTACTCCGTGCACGGCCGGGGTCCACGGCGGCATGGAGCTCGATCGTCATGGGCACAGGCAAGGGCGGCAACGCGAAACTTCAGGAGCGGCGATTGTGCATCGGAACCGACGGCTGCTTCCCGGTGGGAACCCGCTGACCTTGTCCGGATGTGACTTCACACCGCCGCTTGCATCGCTGCGGCCAGGCGGCGCAACTCCAAGGCGACGGCGTCGCCACCGGCGGGCCGCTCGGCAGGCGCCTTGCGCAACAGTCGGGCAACGAGCTCGGCCACCCCCGCCGGCAGCCCAGGACGGGCGTCCAGCAGGGACGGCGCGCGGTCCTGCGCCACCTGGCGCAGCAGCTCGCCCATGTTCTGCGCGTCGTGTGGGCGCCGGCCGCTGAGCAGTTCGAACAGCGTCACGCCCAGCGCATACAGGTCCGCCGGCGCGCCGGGCACGATGCCCGAAAGCTGTTCCGGCGACATGTAGGCCGGGCTGCCGGGCACGACACCGGTGCCGGTGTTGGCGGCCCAGGCGCCGCGCGCCAGACCGAAGTCGGCGAGCTTGACTTCGTCCCCGGCCCAGTTGACCAGCACGTTGGCGGGTTTCACGTCGCGGTGAACCAGCCCTTGCCTGTGCGCGTAGGCCAGAGCCTCGGCCAGCCGGGCGCCGATCTGCAGCACCAGGGCTTCGGGCAACAGCCGGGCTGCCTGGGCATAGCGCGACAGGTCGGTGCCCGGCACTGCTTCCATCGTGACCCAGGCCCATTCACCTTCCAGGCCATGCTGGATGATCTGCACGATGCCGGGGTGGTGAAGTCTGGCGGCTGCCATGGCGGCGGCCTCGAACTGCGCGGCTGCCACGTCGTGCAACTCGGCCCGTGGCAACCGCACCAGCTTGAGCGCCACCAGCGGCGCGTCGCCGGGCGGTTGCGCCAGGTGCACCGTGCCGTTGGCGCCCTGGCCGATCTCGCGCAGCAGACGGTGGCCGCCCAGCCAGGGTGGTGTTGGCTGGGCGTTCATGCTGCGCGGGCTGCGCTCAGGGTGCGGCCCGCTCCGCTGCTGCGGCCTTGTGGCGCTTGGCCAGCCATTGGCCGACGATAACCACGCCCACGGCACCCGCCAGCTCGATGATGGTGGTGGTGGCGCCGCCCAGGTGGCCGAACCAGCCTTCGAAGGCTGCGTCGTGCACCAGCATTTCGCCAGCGACAAATCCCAGCAGCGCGGCGCCCAGCGTGATGATGATCGGGTAGCGCTCCATCACCTTCATCAGCAACTGGCTGCCCGCGATGATCAACGGGATCGACAGGCCCAGGCCGAAGATCAGCAGGATCAGGCGGGAGGCTTCCGGCCCGCTCTGCGCGGCAGCGGCCACGGCGATGACGTTGTCCAGGCTCATCACCAGGTCGGCGATCAGGATGGTGCGGATGGCCGTGAACAGGTTGGACGAGGACTTGATGCCGTCGCCACCGTCGTCTTCGTCGGCCAGCAGCTGCACGCCGATCCAGAACAGCAGCAGGGCGCCGATGATCTTCAGGTACGGGTAGCCCAGCAACTGCACGGCAAAGATGGTCAGCACCACCCGCAGCAGGATGGCAGCCGCGCTGCCGCCCAGCACCGCGTACTTGCGTTGCTGCGCGGGCAGGCCGCGTGCGGCCAGTGCGATCACCACCGCGTTGTCGCCAGACAGCAGGATGTTGATCCAGATAATCTTGCCCAGCGCGACCCAGAAGGCCGCGTCGTTCAGGTAGTCCATAGCTCCTCCAAAACCCACTGCGCGCACTTGACTCAGGCGCTTGGGGTGGCAAGGAGTTTAGGCGTCCCGCAGACGAGGCAGCCTGCGGGAAATACATAGCTGGCCGCGGCAAGGCCGCAGCGGTGCACGGCAATGGCCCGAAGCCGGCGTCTAGAGCAGGCCCTTGAGCAGCCGGGCCATCTCGGACGGGTTGCGCGTGACGGTGAAGCCGCACTCTTCCATGATGGCCAGCTTGGCGTCGGCCGTGTCGGCACCGCCGCTGATCAGCGCGCCGGCATGGCCCATGCGCTTGCCGGCCGGCGCCGTGACGCCGGCGATGAAGCCGACGATGGGCTTCTTCATGTGGGCCTTGCACCAACGTGCGGCTTCAGCTTCGTCGGGGCCGCCGATCTCACCGATCATGATGACGGCGTCGGTGTCCGGGTCGTCGTTGAAGGCCTTCATCACATCGATGTGCTTCAAGCCGTTGATCGGGTCGCCGCCAATGCCGACCGCGCTGCTCTGGCCCAGGCCGATTTCCGTCAGCTGCGCCACGGCTTCATAGGTCAGCGTGCCGGAGCGGCTGACCACGCCAATGCGGCCCTTGCGGTGGATGTGGCCCGGCATGATGCCGATCTTGATTTCTTCCGGCGTGATGAGGCCGGGGCAGTTGGGCCCCAGCAGCAGTGTCTGCTTGCCGCCGGCCGCTTCCTTGGCCTTCATCTTGTTGCGCACCATCAGCATGTCCTTCACGGGAATGCCTTCGGTGATGCAGATGACCAGGTCCAGGTCGGCTTCCACTGCTTCCCAGATCGCGTCGGCCGCGCCTGCGGGCGGCACATAGATCACGCTCACGGTGGCGCCCGTGGCGGCCTTGGCGTCCTTGACGCTGGCCATGATGGGGATGCCTTCGAAGCTCTCGCCGGCCTTCTTGGGGTTGACGCCGGCGACAAAGCAGTTCTTGCCGTTGGCGTAGGCCTGGCAGCCCTTGGTGTGGAACTGACCGGTCTTGCCGGTGATGCCCTGCGTGATGACGCGGGAGTCCTTGTTGATGAAGATGCTCATGACAGGGTCCTTGGTCTTTGGGCTTTACTTGACGGCGGCCACAATGGCCGTCGCGGCTTCGGCCATGGTGTTGGCGGCGATGATGGGCAGGCCGGACTCGGCCAGCATCTTCTTGCCCAGGTCTTCGTTGGTGCCCTTCATGCGCACGACCAGCGGCACGCTCAGGTTCACGGCCTTGCAGGCGGTGATCACGCCTTCGGCGATGGTGTCGCACTTCATGATGCCGCCGAAGATGTTGACCAGGATGCCCTTCACGGCCTTGTTCTTGAGCATGATCTTGAAGGCCTCGGTCACCTTTTCCGCCGTGGCGCCGCCGCCGACGTCCAGGAAGTTGGCCGGCTCGCCGCCGAACAGCTTGATGGTGTCCATGGTGGCCATGGCCAGGCCCGCGCCGTTGACCAGGCAGCCGATGTTGCCGTCCAGGCTGATGTAGGCCAGGTCGAACTTGCTGGCCTCGACTTCGGCCGGATCTTCTTCGTCCAGGTCGCGGTAGGCCACGATGTCCGGGTGGCGAAACAGCGCGTTGGCATCGAAGTTGAACTTGGCGTCCAGGGCGATCAGGCCGCCCTTGCTGTCGCGGTTCAGCGGGTTGATTTCCACCAGCGAGGCGTCGGTCGCCATGTAGCAGGCGTAGAGCTTCTGGAAGATGTCAATGGCCTGCGCGGTGCTGTTGGCAGGCAGGCCGATGGCGTCAGCGATCCTCTTGGCTTGTTCAGCACCGAGGCCGGTCAGCGGGTCGATGAACTCGGTGACGATCTTCTCGGGCGTGCTGTGCGCGACTTCCTCGATGTCCATGCCGCCTTCGGACGAGGCGATGAACGCGATCTTCTGCGTGGCGCGGTCGGTCACCAGGGAGACGTAGTACTCCTTCTGGATGTCCGCGCCTTCCTCGATGTACAGGCGTCGCACCTTCTGGCCCTCCGGGCCCGTCTGGTGGGTCTTGAGCTGCATGCCCAGGATCTGGCCGGCAAGCGTTTCCAGGTCCGCCGGGGTGCGCGCCAGCTTGACGCCACCACCCTTGCCGCGGCCACCGGCGTGGATCTGGGCCTTCACCACCCAGACGCTGCCGCCCAGCTTCTGCGCCGCTTCCTGCGCTTCACGCACGGTGAAAGCCGGGTAGCCGCGCGGCACGGGCACGCCATGCTGGCGCAGCAGCTCCTTGGCCTGGTACTCATGGATCTTCATAGGGGTTCCTTGTTCGCTCGGGACTGGACAGGATTCGAGGCTCGCCGCGGGCGCGATGGCGCGGGTGCAGAGTCTTGCGGGAAGGCGGCGGGGTGCTGGGTGCGGGATGCGGCACCCGGGATTGCTGCGGATAGGCGGCGGCGAATTTAGCATGCTGCTACGCAGCACTGGCTTACAGGCAACCGGCTTGTGGCGGGCTTGTGAACTGCAGGCCGCCCGGCCTGTCAGTCTTCGTCGGCGCCCTGTACGACGCGGCGGATCACGTCGCCGTCAAAGCCGCGCCCGGCCAGGAAGCGCATCTGTCTGGCGCGTTCCCGCAGGTCGGTGGGCGGTGTGCCGAAGCGGCGCAGCCAGACTTCGCGAGCGCGGGCGAGTTCGGTGCCCCGGGCGTCTTGCAGCGTGTTCTGCACCAGGGCTGGGTCCAGCCCCTTGCTTTGCAGGACCTGTTTGAGGCGCCGCGAGCCAAAGCGTTTGCCCTGGCTGGTGAGCACCGATTCGGCGGCGCGTGCGTCACTCAGCAAGCCGGCGGCTGCCAACTGGTCCAACGCAGCTTCAATCTGCGCGGCGGCGCTGGCCTCTTCGGTGTCTTCCACCGTGCGCGCCAGCTTGCGGGTCAGTTCCACACGGGAGTGTTCGCGCTGCGCCAGGTAGCGCAGCGCCCGGCCCTTGACCGACAACGAGCCGAAGCCCATTTCCGCCGCTGCAGCCAGCGCCGTAGAGGCTTAGGCGGCGTCCGGCGCGGCGCCCATCAGCGGAATGCCCAGCGATTCGCGCACCTTGTTCTCGATCTCTTGTGCCAGGTCGGGGTTCTCGCGCAGGAACTCGCGCGCGTTGTCCTTGCCCTGGCCGATCTTCTCGCCGTTGTAGGCGAACCAGGCGCC
>JANOAM010000645.1:0-1671 GCA_031411215.1 Betaproteobacteria bacterium | reverse complement strand
ATCCGTGCTGGTGTAGTGGTTGTCTTCGGTGACCAGGACAAAACGCCCGTTGCCGTAGGCCAGGCCGGCCTGGTTCACCGCGGTGTCGGCAAGGTTGACCTCCGCCCAGGCCCTGCCGTCCGCGCTGGTGTAGAGCTTGGGCAGGTTGGCCGCCACCACGAAGCGCCCCGCCCCGAAGGCCACCGCAAGGCCGCGTCCGATGCCCGGGCCGACGGGCGTCCACGTCGCGCCGTCCACGCTGAGCGCCAGGACACTCTGCCCCGTGGCCACGTAGACCCCCTGGCCGGCGGCCACGTCCCAGTACTCGAACGTGCCCGTCGCGCCGGCGTTCACCCAGGTCTTGCCGTCGGTGCTGCGCAGGACCGTGTCGCGCCCCACCGCCAGGTAGCCGGCCGGGCCATGGGTGATGGCCCACAGCAGCCCGCCGGGTGTCGGCCTTGGCGTCCACGTGATGCCATCGGTGCTGTCGATGACGCCGCCGAAGACGTCGACAGCGAAGTAGCGGTCGTTCAGCCAGACGAGGTCGGTCGTCTGGGTCTTGGGGTACGAGACGACCTCCCAGCGCCGGCCCGGTTCGGGCGCCGGTGCGCCCGGCGCCGGCGTCAGGCTGATCGTCAGCGTCTGCACCAGTTCGCGCGTGCTGGCCACGATGCGCGCGCTGCCCGCCACGCGCTGCTCGTCGCTGGACGGTGGTGTGTAGCGCACGGTGGTCGCGCCCGCTGCACTCAAGGCGCCGGGGCCGTCCAGGGACCATTGCACCGGGCCGGTGGTGTTGACCAGCACGGCGTCCAGGTCGACGCCTGCACCGCCTGCAACAGCGCCAGCCGCGCTGGCGCGCAGGGTCAGCGACGACGCGGGCTGCGCGGGCGGTGGCGTTTCATCCGCGCTGCTGCCGCCGCCCCCGCCGCCACCCCCGCAGGCACTCAGGGCCAAGACGATGGCACCGAGCCAGGGCCCCAGGACGCTGCGCGCACCTCGGCGCAGGGTGCACATGGCCATCGATCGTCTCCCCTGCTTTTGCATCATTGTTGTTGGCTGCCAACCGTCGTCGAGGGGCGGGTCTTGCACCACACACGGAGGTTATCCGAATTGCGCCGCGTGGTGCCGGAACAGGCACGGGGCCGGTGGCTGGGCTATCGCACGTCCGTGCCATGGATGTGCAGCGCTTCCAGAAAGCGCGACACCATGTTGTAGGCCGCGATGGTGGCCACCAGTTCCACCGTCTGCCGTTCACCCAGGTGCTGCTGCACGGCAACCAAGATCTCCTTGGGCACCTGGATCTGCCGCGTCATGGTGTCGCACAGCAGCAGCACCGCACGCTCCTGTTCGCTGAAGGCCGTGCTGCCTGACCAGTCGGGCAGTGCGTCCAGCTGGGCCTGCGTCACGCCTTCCTTCAGCGCGATGGGCTGGTGCTGCTCGGCTTCATAGGGTGCGCCGTTGAGCTGGGCCACCCGCATGATGACCAGTTCGCGCAGCGCGCCGCTGATGTCCAGCTTCTGCCGCACGGCGGTCAGGTAGCCCAGCCAGCCTTCGGCCAGCGGCGGGCTGTGCAGCAGCATCTGGTACAGGTGCAGCACGCTGCCACGTTCGGCCACGATGCGTTCAACCAACGGTTGGGCTTCGGGTCGGGAAAGGTCTGAATAGGCGATGTGGGCCATGGCGTTCACACTG
>JANOAM010000644.1:0-6170 GCA_031411215.1 Betaproteobacteria bacterium | reverse complement strand
CGTTTTCGGTACAGTCTTCATAGAATATCGAAACGTTGTTCCAAATACAGATAGGGGAATCCATGGGCGGGGCGTCCGGCAAAGGTTTGCGGGTGGTGTCGGTTGGTGAATGCATGCTCGAATTGCAAGGCGAGGCCTTCGGCGCCATGCGCCAGACCTACGGCGGCGACACGCTCAACACCGCCGTCTACCTGGCCCGTTGCGGCCGCGCCCACGGGCTGCGGGTGGACTACGCCACCGCCGTGGGCGACGACCCGTTGAGCAGCGGTCTGCTGCAGCGTTGGCAGGCCGAAGGCCTGGGCACGGACCTGGTACGCCGGCTGCCGGGCCGTCTGCCGGGCCTGTACCTGATCGAGGTGGACGAACGGGGCGAGCGCCGCTTCAGCTACTGGCGCGACCAGGCGGCCGCGCGGGCCTATTTCGATGTGCCAGCCGCCCAGACGCCCCTGGAGCAGCAGGCCGACGACCTGGACGCGTTGTATTTCAGCGGCATCAGCCTGGCCATCCTGCCCGCCGCCGCGCGCGCGCGATTGCTGGCCGTGGCTGAGCGCGTGCGCGCGTGCGGCGGCCTGGTCGCCTTTGACAACAACTACCGTCCGCGCCTGTGGCCCGACGTGGACGCCGCGCGCAGTGCCTTCAGCGCGGCATCGGCCGTGGCCACGCTGGCGCTGATGACATTGGACGACGAACAGGCGCTGTGGGGCGAACACGACGCCGCCACGCAGCTGCAGCGCACGCTGGACCTGCCGACGCCGGAAGTGGTGGTCAAGCGCGGTGCCGCGCCCGCCCTGGTGCGTGGCGCCGACGGTGCGGTGCAGGAGGTGCCTACCGAACACGTGCCGCAGGTGGTGGACACCACCGCAGCCGGCGACTCCTTCGCCGGCGCTTACCTGGCCGCACGCCTGTCCGGCGCACCGGCCGCACAAGCTGCCGCTGCCGGCAACCGCCTGGCCGCGCGCGTGGTGCAACATCGCGGCGCGGTACTGCCCGAGGCCGTGATGGCCGACCTGATGGGCTAACGATCTATTGACATGACCTCTCACCACAACGACAGCAGGAGACAACCCATGAAACAGACCATCAACCGCCGCCAGGCCCTTCTGGCCACGGCCGCCTTCGCCGCCCTGCCCGGCGCCTTGCGCGCCGAGCCCGGCTACCCCAACCGCCCCATCGACCTGCTGGTGCCCGCCGGCGCTGGCGGCGGCACCGACGTGCTGGCCCGCGCCTTTGCCGAAGCCGCGCGCAAGCACCTGCCGCAACAGCCTTTCACGGTGGTCAACCGGCCCGGCGCGTCCGGCATGATCGGCCACGGCGAGATGATCAATGCCAAGCCTGACGGCTACAAACTGGCCGTCGTCTTTGCAGAGATCGTCATCGTCCCGCACCTGGGCCTGAGCAAGCTCAGCTACGAGGACTTCACGCCCATTGCGCGCCTGAACGCGGACCCGGCCGCCATCACCGTGCGCGCCGACGCACCCTGGAACACAGTGGAGGAGTTCCTGGCCGCCAGCAAGGCCAAGCCGGGCGACATCAAGATGGGCAATTCCGGCAACGGCTCCATCTGGCACCTGGCGCATGCGGCGCTGGAACAGAAGGTGGGCGTGCGCTACAACCCCATCCCCTTTGGCGGCGCGGCGCCGGCTGTCCTGGCGCTGATGGGCGGCCACGTGGACGCCGTGGCCGTGAGCCCGGGCGAAGTGGCCACGCACGTGTCCAGCGGCAAGCTGAAGACCCTGGTGGTGATGGCCGACAGGCGGCTGAAGGGCTTTGACAACGTGCCGACGCTGAAGGAACGTGGCATCGACCTGTCCATCGGCACCTGGCGTGGCCTGGCCGCGCCCAAGGGCACACCGGCCGACGTGCTGGCGGTGCTGGCCGACACCGCGAAGAAGTGCGCCGAAGACGCCGCCGTGCGCGACACGCTGGACCGCCTGAGCATGGGCCAGTCCTACGCCGACGCCGAGACCTTCCGCGCGCAGATGAAGCGTGACAACGACCTGTTCAAGGCGCTGGTGACGCAGTTGGGCATCAAAGGGTAAATGGGCAAGCACTGGGCCCGCGCGTGGGCACGCGCGGCCTCAGCGCGCCACCCACAGCCGGCGGATCGTCCACAGGTTGGACAGCAGCAGGCAGGCCTCCAGCAGGCTGCCACCAACGGAGCCGACCAGCAGGTTGTTGATGAGCCACAGCAAGGTGCCGCAGAGCATCAAGAGCCGCATGCGCAGGCCGTGCAGGAAGAAGAGGGCCGTGGTGCCGATGCAGGACGCGGCAATGGGCAGCAGCGACACCCAGCCGCGGTAGAGCAGCAGACCCGCCGTGAGGCTCAGCGCGACAAAGAACAGGCCTACCCAGGGCCGGCGTGACTTCAGCGACGCCAGCGAACGCAGCAGTGACACGGCGGTGCTGGCCACCGCCGTGGCTTGGCCCAGCAGCACGAAGTGCAGCACGTAGGCCGCGCACTCCAGCGCCATGAAGGTCTTGAAGCGCCGGTCGTCGGTCTGGGCAAAACACGCCATGCCAAAGGCGAAAGCGGCATAACCTGTAATTTGAGCGGCGGTGAAGTAGTCGGCGAAGGTGGTGGGCAGGTTCACGGTGCGCGGTACGTCAGCCGGCTGAAGCGTACACGGCCCTGCCCGGCCGCATAGAGCGCGGGCCGCAGGCTCATGAAGCCGCCGGCCACGTTGTGGTGGTAGCCCGAGACTTCCATCTGCGTGCCGTACTTCAGCCAACTCGCGCCGCCGTCCACGCTGGTGTGCAGCGTGAGGATGTGTTCGCGCAAGCTCAACCGCATGCGCAAGCGCCGCGCCATGCCGGCGGGCAAGGCACCCCGCCGCTGGTCCTGGCCGTAGCGGTGCAGGATGAAACCGCGCGCATCCACGCCCAGCCCGGCGTACAGCTTGTCGTTGTAGAACAGCAGCAGGCCGGCTTGCGCGCCGGCGTCCAGGTCCATGTCCAGGGCGACCTGGTAGCTGTGGTCACCGGCCACGAAGCACAACGGCGCACTGTCGGCCGGGCCACGGCCGCGGCAGGCCAGGTCCAACACACCACCGCCCACACGCACACGGGCGGCGTCCTGGGCGTCACCGCGGAAGAAGGCCCACTGCGGCGCCAACGCGGCCGACTGGAAGTCGTCGGACAGCGGCAGGCCGTGCGTCACCGGCTCGCCGCCGCGCGGCATGGGCTGCACCGACTTTGCAGCGCTGCGGCTGACATACCAGCCGTCGGCTGTCCACTGCACCGGTTCCAGCAGGCTCTGCCGGCCCAGCGTGCGGTGGCCGTTTTCATAGCCATGCAGCATGAGGTACCAGTCACCGGCCGTGGGCCCTTCCACCAGCGTGCCGTGGCCGCGCGACCACCAGGCCTCTGACGCCCGCTGCGTGCGCAGAACCGGGTTGCGTGGCGAGTTCTCCCAGGGCCCGTCCAGCGTGCGGGCGCGAGCATGCACCACCATGTGCCCAGTGGGCGGGCCGGCCGTGCCGCCCAGGGCCAGCGTCATGTGCCACCAACCGCCATGCCGGGTCAGCTTGGGGCCTTCCTGCGACGCGCTTTCCACGTCCCATTCATCCGGGTAGTTCCAGCCGTCGTAGACCTTCTCCAGCGCACCCACGGTGGCCAGACCGTCGTCCGTCAAGCGCACACGCAAGCCCCCGTTGAGGAACAGGAAACGCCGCCCTTGTTCGTCCACCGCATGACCGGGGTCGATCTGGTTGATGCCCAGGGGTTTGGGCTCGGACCAGGGCCCGCGGATGTCATCCGCCGTCAGCACCCAGATGTCGTTGCCCTGCGCGTGTTTGGCTGGCACGTACAGGTAGAAGCGGCCCAGGTGCTTGACCAGCTCCGGCGCCCACACGCTGCCGATGTAGCGCCTGAGCGCATGCCCCAACGGCTGCCAGTTCACCAGGTCGCGTGAATGCCAGATCAGCAGACCCGGATTCGCCTCGAAGGACGAATGCGTCATGTAGTAGTCGCGGCCGTCCTTCAACACCGTGGGGTCGGGTCGGTCGCCGGCCAGCACGGGATTGAGGTAGGTGCCGTCGCCCTGGTCGCCCTGGCGTTGGCCTTCGCGCGCAGCAGCGGACGGCGCGGCGCGCGCGGGTGTGGCTGCACAACCGCCCAACACCCAAGCGGTGGGGCTCACGGTCAAGGCCGCCGCCAGCAACTGGCGGCGTCGGTGCGGGTTCACTTCGCCGCCGTCGTGAACAGCGATGCCCAGCCCGCGCGCGGGCTCATGTCGGACAGGTTCCACTGCGCCGGGTCGAAGGCTCTGGCCGTGGGCGCATAACGCGGGCCCGTGGGGTAGCCGCTGGACTCGGTCTCGCTGTCGGGGATGCGTCCGCGCGCTTCGGCCACGTCGGACAGCAGCTTGAAGTCAATGGGGTCGCGGTCCCAGGGGCGGGCACCTGCCGCCAGGGTGAGCTCCTGTTCCAGCTTGTCGGCTGGCAGCGCCAGCAGGCGCGGTGGCAGGTTGGGCACCTCGGCTTTGAGGATGCGCGCCGCGCCGCTGGTGTAGCGGCCGGTCTGCAACACGGGCTGGCCTTGGGCGTCTACGGCCAGGTTGCCGTCCAGGTGAAGTTCCACGTCGCCATGGCCACCCAGCGCGAAGAGGGGCGTGCCGGGCACGGTGTCCGGGCCGTAGCGCATGGCATTGGCCACCAGCGCCACCTTGCCGGTTTCGTACGGGTGGCCAGCCCATTCGTGCGCCACCAGGTTGTAGTGCACGGCCTTGCCGCCGGGGTTGTAGATCAGGTTGTTGACCATGGCCGCGTGCACACCGCCCTTGAACAGCGCATTGCGTTCGCGGTTGCTGGCGTAGATGTTGCCCAGCAGCAGCACGCCGGTGGCGTTGTCGTGGACGAGCGTTCCCTTGCTGTGTTCGCCCTTCTCGTGCACCGAATCGCCCAAGCCTTCGTAGATCAGGTTGTGGCTGTAGGTGATGTCGTGCGACGTGGCCTTGCGCCAGGCCACCGCGTCGGCACCGTTGAAGCGCGGGCCGCCAACCGACAGGTTCTCATCCGTGGCCCAGGCGAAGCTGCAGTGGTCCACGATGACCTGCTGCGCCGCGCCCTGCGTGGAAATGCCGTCGTGGTCATGGCCACTGCGTTTGGGCCGGCCGTAGGCGCCGGGGCGGAACATCAGGTGCTGCACGATCACGTCGTGGGTGGCGATGTTCAGTTCACCCTTGATCACGGTCACACCTGGGTGCGGTGCAGTCTGCCCAGCCAGCGTGATGAAGGGCTGGCGGATGGTGACCGACTGGCCCTGCAGGTCGATGACACCGCCCACTTCAAACACCACCAGGCGCGGGCCCGGTGCTTCCAGCGCGGCGAGCAGCGAACCCGGCCCCGTGGGCTTCAAGGTGGTGACCTTCACGACGCGCCCGCCGCGCCCGCCCATGGTGCCCACAGCCCAACCGGGCTGGTCGTAGGTGGCGCGGTTGGCGTGCAGGGGCGCGGGCGGCAGCGTGGGCGGCGGCACGGCCATGCAGTCGGGCATTGGGCCGTTCGGCTTGAGGCCAGGAATGACCTGCAGCAGCCCCGTCAGCACCTGCTCCGCAAACAGGCAGGCGCCGCGCGGGCCCAGGTGCGTGCGGTCGAACACGGGTGATCCTGCGGGCCCTTGCGCCAGCAAGTCGGCCTGCTCAGAACCCATGGCCTGCACCACCGCTGCGCTGTTGGCGTTGAGGTCAATCAGCGCCACGTTCTGCGCCCGCGCCACCGTACGCACGGCCTCGGCCCAGGCGGCGAGGTCCTGCTGCAGTTCGCCACCCTTGAAGCTGCGGCGGGTCAGCGGCGTCAACAGCACCGGTATGCCACCAGCTTCGCGCACCTCGGCCACATAACGTGTCAGGTTGGCGGGATACTCAGTCGCCAGATCGGTGCTGCGGCCGGGCTTGCCCGGCTGGTCGTTGTGGCCGAACTGGATCAGCACATGGCGCGGCACCGGGCTTGTGACACCCGGCTCGCCCGCCTTCAGCCGCGCAATGACCCGGTCCCACAGGCCTTCAGCGCGGTAGCTCAGCGTGCTGCGGCCGCCGCGCGCCAGGTTCAGGCAGGTAACCGCTGGTTCCAGCCGCTGGCACAAGGCGTTGCCATAGCCCGTTTGCGGGGCCATGGTGCTGTCGCCCACCAGCAGCACGGCGGGTGGCTCGGCAGCGTGCGTGGCAAAGGACG
>JANOAM010000643.1:0-5226 GCA_031411215.1 Betaproteobacteria bacterium | reverse complement strand
TTCGTGAGCCTGCATGCCGACGCTTTCTTCAAGCCGGAGGCGCGTGGCGCCAGCGTCTTTGCGCTGTCCACCAGCGGCGCCAGCAGCACCGCCGCGCGCTGGATGGCCGACAAGGAAAATGCCGCCGACGCGGTGGGCGGCGTCAACGTCGGCAAGGTGCGCGACGCGCAGCTGCTGCAGGCCATGCTGGACATGAGCACCACGGCGCAGATCAAGGACAGCTTGAAGATCGCTGGCGAGGTGCTGCAGCGCATAGGCCGTGTCGGCAGGCTGCACAAGGGTCAGGTGGAGCAGGCCGGTTTCGCGGTGCTGAAGGCGCCAGACATCCCCAGCATCCTGGTCGAGACGGCCTTCATCTCCAACCCGGAAGAAGAGGCACGCTTGCGCGACAAGGACTTCCGGCTGGAGCTGGTCACCGCGGTGGCCAGCGGCATACGCCGCTACTTCGAACGCAACCCGCCGCTGGCCCGACGTCGACAGATCTAGGCGCCAGATCCGACTCAGCGTCTCAGCAGCACCAGCCCGATGGCCGCCACCATGCTGGCCACCGCCGCAAAGTCCTGCCAGTGCAGTTGCTCGCCCAGCAGCAGCGCACCGCTGAACACACCCAGCACGGGGATCAGCATCACGCTGACCGAACTGGCCACCGGTGGCAGCGTGCGCGCCAGGTAGAACCAGGCCGCGTGCGCAAAGCCGAACACGCCGACGGCGTTGTAAGCCACCGCCCACCACACATGCGGCTCCGGCTCGCGCCAGCGTGCGCCCTCAAAGACCAAGGCCAGCAGCGCCATCACGCAGGCCGTGAGCAGCGTCATCCAGAAGGCGATGGCCAAGAGCGGCACCTCCATCGTGCTGCGGCGCAGCCGGTGTGTGCCAAATGCCCATACCGCGGCGGCGCCCAGCACCGCCATCGCGGCCCAGGGCGCACCCGTCATGCGGCTGAACTCACTGCCCAGCAGCAGCACCACGCCCAGCGCCGCCGCGCACACGCCCAGCGTCTGGCGCAAACCCAGCTGATCGCCATAGAGAAAGCGGCCCCACAACGCCGCAAACACCGGCATGGTGTAGCCCAGGATGGCTGAGCGGCCACTGCTCAGCTGCTGCACGGCGATGATCACCACCACGTGCCACAGCATCATGTTCATCAACGACAGTTGCAGCAGTTCGCCCCAATGCTTGCGCGGCATCTTGAAAGGCACCTTCAGCAGCAGCAGCGCCGCGCCCAGCACCGGCAAGCCCAGCCACATGCTCAAGGCGCGGAAAGTCAGCGGCGGGTAGGGCATCGGCGCGCCGGGCAGCCCACTGACGCCAGCCTTCATCACCGGCCAGTTCAAGCCCCACACCAGGGTCAGCACCAGCAGCACCCACAGCTGGCGCGCCGTGGGTCTCATTGCCAGCGACTCAATGTTGGCTGCCCAGGTAGCGCTTGGAGCGGAAGAACAGCACCAGGCCCGTGGCCACCACCGCCATCAGCAGGCTCACCAGCCACCAGCCGGCGCCGCTGTGGATGAACGGCAGGCTTTCGAAGTTCATGCCAAAGAAGCCGGTGATCAGGTTCAGAGGCAGGAAGATGG
Organism: Betaproteobacteria bacterium; assembly: GCA_031411215.1. Classification (GTDB taxonomy): domain Bacteria; phylum Pseudomonadota; class Gammaproteobacteria; order Burkholderiales; family Burkholderiaceae_C; genus Rubrivivax. Next base: position 3,652 of record JANOAM010000643.1, on the reverse strand, counting down.
CCGTCAGCACGGTCAGCGTGCGCATGATGGCGTTGGTGCGGTAGCCCAGCGCGCTGAAGTGCATCTGCACCGCCGTTTCCGCGCTCTGTTCCAGGCGGCGCACATGGGTCAGCACACGTTCCACGTGTTCCAGCACGTCGCGCGAACGCACGCGCAGCAGTTCTCGGTCGCGCCTGGATTGCGAGTCGGACTCGGCCGGCCATTCGTCCAGCGCGTCTATCCATTCCTGCACCGCGCTGCGCTGGTCTTCGCAGGTGTCTTCCAGCATGTGCAGCGCGTTGCGCGATTCCAGCAGCATGCTCCAGTCGTCAAAGCGGCTGCGCGGGTCCAGCAGTTCCTGCTGCAGATAGCCCGACTGGCGCGTCAGCAGGCGGCGCAGGTCCAGGTAGCTGTCCACCATGTGGTTGATCATGCGCAGCATCAGGTCCGCGGGGCTGGCAGGCATGCGCGCCGTGCCACGCACTTCGGCCGTGCTGGCCTGCGTGGCCAGGCGCTGCGCAAAGTACTCGCGCACGGCGCAGTCGGTGGGGTGCACGGTGATCAGCACACGGTCGAACACCGCAAAGCCCACGGGGCTGGTGTCAATGGCCTGCAAGGCCTTGCGCGCGCTGGCCAGCGTGCCCTTGGCGTCGTCCACAAACAGGCCTTCGCTGCCCGCACCCGGCGCCAGGCGGCGGAAGACCATCAGGTCGTACCAGGACGTGTAGTCGAAGTGGCTGGGCAACTGGTTGTTGAGCAGGTCGGACACGTGCAGGTCCACCAGTTGCCCGCCGGTCCAGCGCTGCAGGCAGGCCTGCAATTCGCCCACACCCAGCTCGAACTCACGGCGTGCGCTGCCGATCCAGATGAAGCCGTCGGCCGGCATGGCATCGGGCAAGGACTGCAGTTCGGTGAACTGCTCACCGTGAATGTGGAAGACCCGCATCAGCAGCGTGCGGTCAGCGCGGGCGCAGCAGCCGCGCCGCGTCCAACGCGAAATACGTCAGCACGCCGTCCGCGCCGGCGCGCTTGAAGGCCAGCAGCGCTTCCATCATCACGGCGTCATGGTCCAGCCAGCCGTTGGCCGCAGCGGCCTTCAGCATGGCGTACTCACCACTCACCTGGTAGGCGAAGGTCGGCACGCGGAATTCGTCCTTCACGCGGCGCACGATGTCCAGATACGGCATGCCGGGTTTGACCATCACCATGTCGGCGCCCTCGGCGATGTCCAGCGCCACTTCGCGCAGGGCTTCGTCGCTGTTGCCAGGGTCCATCTGGTACACCTTCTTGTCCGCCTTGCCCAGGTTGCCGGCGCTGCCCACCGCGTCGCGGAAAGGGCCGTAGAAGGCGCTGGCGTACTTGGCGCTGTAGGCCATGATGCGGGTGTGGATGCAGCCCGCTTCTTCCAGCGTGTGGCGGATGGCGCCTATGCGGCCGTCCATCATGTCCGACGGTGCCACGATGTCCACACCCGCCTGTGCCTGCACCAGCGCCTGCTGGCGCAGCACCGCCACGGTCGGGTCGTTGAGGATGTAGCCGCTGTCATCGAGCAAGCCGTCCTGACCGTGGCTGGTGAAAGGGTCCAGCGCCACGTCGGTGAGCAGGCCCAGTTCCGGGAAACGCTTCTTCAGTTCACGCACGGTGCGCGGCACCAGGCCGTCGGGGTTCAGCGCTTCGCGGCCGTCGGGCGTCTTCTTGGCCTTGTCGATCACCGGGAACAGCGCCATCACCGGCACACCCAGCTTGAGGCACTCTTCGGCCACCGCAAACAAGCCGTCGATGCTGCGCCGCTTCACGCCGGGCATGCTGGCCACGTCCTGTTCCTGCCGCTCACCGTCCAGCACGAACACCGGCAGGATGAAGTCTTCCGGCGCCAGGCGCGACTCACGCACCAGAGCGCGTGTGAAGGCGTCGCGGCGCAAGCGGCGCGGGCGGCTGGCGGGGTACGGCGGGGGGGTGATCACGGCGCGCTCCTGGTTCGTCCCCGGCAAACGGGTGGGTGTATACGGACAAACCGGCGTGGCGCGCGGTTTTTGCTTCTGCTAGAGTGGTCAGTGAATGATAGCCGCGAGGTTGTTGTTCCCTGCTTTTCCTCCCTGAGCAGGTGCCTTAGCGTGATGACAGCGATAAGGCTTCCTCAGCCCCGGCTCTGCCGGGGCTCTTTTTTTGCCCCGCGATAATCAGGCGCATGAGCAGTGCGTATCTCTGGGTCAAGGCCTTCCACATCGTCTTCGTGGCCAGCTGGTTTGCCGGTCTCTTCTACATGCCACGCCTGTTCGTGAATCTGGCCATGGTGCCGGCCGACAGCCACGCGGAACGCGAACGCCTGCTGGTCATGGCGCGCAAGCTCTACCGCTTCAGCAGCTTCCTGATGGTGCCCGCGCTGGCCTTGGGCCTGTGGCTGTGGCTGGGTTTCGGCGTCGGCAAGGGCCAGGGCTGGATGCATGCCAAGCTGCTGCTGGTGGTGGGTGCGATCGGCTACCACCACATGTGCCGGTCGTTGCTGCGCCGCTTCGAGAACATGGGCAACCAGCGCAGCCACAAGTGGTACCGCGTGTTCAACGAGATGTCCGTGCTGCTGTTTGCCATCACCGTGGTTCTGGTGGTGGTCAAGCCGTTCTGACCGCGCTCTGACGACCCTCACGGCCATGTCGCGGCACCGCAGTTCGGCCACCTGGCTGGCGCTGGTCTACGCGGCGCTGGTGCTCTACGCCAGCCTCTACGCCCAGGACCCGTGGCGTTGGCCACCGGGGCAACCGCTGGGTGTCTTGTTGCTGCTGCCGCGCAGCCTGCACCAGTCCAGCTTCGACATCGAGTCCAACCTGCTGGGCTACTTGCCGCTGGGTGGGCTGCTCACCATGGCCGCGCTGCGCAGCGGCTGGCGGACGGGGCCCGCGCTGCTGATGGGCGTGGTCTTTTCCGCGGCGCTGTCCTATGGCTGCGAAGTCCTGCAGCAATATGTGCCCGGCCGCGTGCCGGCCCTGGAAGACTTCGCCTTCAACAGCGCGGGCGCGGTGGCTGGTGCCTTCCTGGCCTGGGTGCTGCATGGCACGGGGCTGGTGGACCGCTGGCAGGCGCTGCGCGTGCGCTGGTTCTCCGGCGATGCAGCCTTTGCGCTGGTGCTGCTGGTGCTGTGGCCCGTGGGCCTGCTGTTCCCCGCGCCGGTGCCGCTGGGCTTGGGCCAGGTCGGCGAACGCTTGCGTGAAGCCCTGGCCTCTTTGTTGGACGTCCCCTGGGCGGCCGGCCTGCACGAACTGCTGGCAGCGCCCATGGTGCAGGACGCGCCGCTGCATCCCTTGGTCGAGATCGTGCTGGTGGCGCTGGGCCTGTTGGCGCCCTGCTTCGTGGCCTACGCTGTGGTGGCCCCGGGCTGGCGGCGTCTGGTGATGGTGCTGGGCGCGCTGTTGATGGCGGCGGTGGGCATGACGCTGTCCACGCTGCTGAACTTCGGCCCACAGCATGCGCTGTCATGGCTAGGTCCGCGCGCGCTGCCGGGGCTGCTGCTGGGGGCGGTGGCGGCCGCAGCCGCACTTCAGCTGTCGCGCCGCACCGTGGCGGGCTTGGGCCTGATGGTGCTGACCGGGCTGGTCTTCGGCCTGGCCCAGGCGCCCAACGACCCCTACTTCGCGGAAAGCCTGCAGGCCTGGGAGCAGGGCCGCTTCGTGCGCTTCCA
>JANOAM010000642.1:0-13595 GCA_031411215.1 Betaproteobacteria bacterium | reverse complement strand
GAAAGATGATGTCACAGGCCATGCCGCGAGAATCGCACCATGGACATCGAACAGCGCACCGCCCTGCTGGGCGGCATGAGCCCCGCCACCTTCATGCGCCGGCATTGGCAAAAGAAGCCCTTGCTCGTGCGCCAGGGCTGGCCCGGCGTGCAGCCGCCACTGGCGCGTCAGGACCTGTTTGCACTGGCCGGCAGCGACGAGGTGGAGTCGCGCCTGGTATCGCGCTTGAAGTCGCAAGTGACGCGCATCAAGGGCAGCGACTGGACCGTGCGCAAAGGCCCGCTGCCGCGCCGCGCACTGCCGCCGCTGCAACAACCCAACTGGACGCTGCTGGTACAGGGCCTCGACCTGCATGTCGACGCAGCGCACCAGATGCTGCAGCGTTTCGACTTCATCCCGCACGCGCGGCTGGACGACCTGATGGTGTCGTGGGCCAGCCCCGGCGGCGGCGTCGGGCCGCACCTGGATTCCTACGACGTGTTTCTGATCCAGGTGCAGGGCCAGCGCCGCTGGCGGATCGGCCCGGTTACCAATGCGGCCGATGCCTCTTTCGTTGAGGGCGCGCCTTTGAAACTGCTGCGTGACTTCCAACCCGAACAGGAGTGGGTGCTGGACCCGGGCGACATGCTGTATCTGCCACCGCTGTGGGCCCATGACGGCGTGGCCGTGGGTGGGGACTGCATGACTTGTTCGGTGGGCTTCCGCGCACCCGGCGAAGAAGAGTTGGCGCGCGACCTGCTGCAGCGCCTGGCCGACGAAGAACTGGACGTCCAGCGTCTTTACCGCGACCCGCGGCAAGCCGCCACGGCTGCGCCGGGCGCCGTGCCGCAGGCTCTGCTGGACTTTGCCCACAAGGCCGTGCACCGCCGCCTGGCCGACCCGCGGTGGCTGCAGCGCGCCCTGGGCGAAGCGCTGACCGAACCCAAGCCGCAGGTGTGGTTTCCGGCCACCGGGGCCGTCGCCGGTGCAGCGGGCGTGTGCCTGTCGCCACGCACGCGCATGCTGCACGACGCGCAGCACGTCTTTATCAATGGTGAAGCCTTTGCAGCGGCCGGGCGGGACGCCAAACTGATGCGCCAGCTGGCCGACACGCGCAAGCTTGACGCCGCGGGCCTGTCGCGCCTCAGTGTGCAAGCGCGGGCATTGCTGGACCAGTGGCTGGCGCAGGGCTGGCTGCGGGGCCTGAGCGACTGAAGGAATGACTGAGAGAGGAAGAGCGCGATGAACGAACTGAGCACCCCCCCGCGCATAGACAGCCGCGAGGCCTTTGCCGACGGCATCCACTGGGGCATCGCGGCCGCCATCGCCGACGGCACGCGCAGCATCACCTGCGTGGACCCGAGCTTCGAACTGTGGCCGCTGGACGAGGTGGGCCTGCTGGAGCCGCTCACCGCGTGGTTGAGCTTGCCGCAGCGCCGCCTGATCCTGCTGGCAGCCAGCTACGAAGAAGTGCCCCGCCGGCAAGCGCGTTTCACCGCCTGGCGGCGCGACTGGGCGCACGCCATACAGGCGCTGCAGTGCCCGGAGGAATTCGCGGCCGAACTGCCCAGCCTGCTGATCGACGACCGCAGGACCTGCGTGCACCTCCTAGACCCTGTGCATGGCCGCGGCCGGGCCGAGCGCGACCCGCGTGCGCGCCTGCTGTGGCAGGAAAAGGTTGATGTAGTTTTGCAACGCTCCGAGCCCGCTTTTGCGGTCACAACCCTCGGTCTCTAGGGAATGTCCTAGGCCGGGCTATACTCGTAGGCTGGACACCCTGCTGGCTTTCCAATTTTGGGGCGCTTGGCGAGTGTGTCTGCCTGTGATGGGTCTCTGAGCTTTGTCGAAGAGTGCCCTAGAACGCTCTCCCGCTGAGCTCTCCATCTGCCCCATAACTCCTGAGGACACACAAATGAACAAGTCACTCGTTCTGGCTTCCCTGGTTGCTGCCGTTGCCCTGTCTGCTTGCGGCAAGAAGGCCGAAGCCCCCGCGCCGGCTCCCGCCGCTGCCCCGGCCCCCACCGCTGCCGCTTCCGCCGCTGCTGACGCAGCTTCCGGCGCCATGGCTGCTGCCAGCGTCGCCGTTGGCGCCGCCACCGAAGCCGCTTCTGCCGCCACCGGCGCTGCCGCCGCGGTGAAGGATGCTGCCGCTGCCGCCAAGGACGCCGCTGGCAAGGCTGCCGACGCTGTCAAGAAGTGATCCCGCGCGTGCCTTCGGGCACGCTGCTGGACGCACACAGCAAAAAGCCGCTCCTCGGAGCGGCTTTTTTCATGGGGCCTGCGCACAGGGCGCTGGCTCCGGGATCAGCGCAATTCCTTCGCCAATTGAGCGGCGATCTTCTTGCCGTTTTCACCCACGTCCACGGCGCCGGCTGAGGTCAGCACGGCCACCACGGTCTTGTCGCCATTGGCCTTGACGGCGATGCGGTAGCGCACGGCCTGGGCCGCGTCAGCCTTGCCCGTCAGCTTGTCCCACCAGTTCGGGTCTTCCTTGCCGGCGAACTTGGGGTCCACCCAGCGCACGTAGTAGACGCCCATGGAGCGGTCGCGGTCCTCGACCGTGAAGCCGCCACGGTCCAGCGCCATGCCGACCCGGCGCCAGGACCTGTCGAAGGTGTCGTCGACCTCGATGGCCGTGCCACCCACCACCAGCCGGGACCGCATGGCCACTTCGGGTGCCTGGGCCACTTGCACACGCGCCGGCTCGGCCTTGGAGCCCAGCGACACCATCAGCCGGGACAGCATCTCGGCTTCCAGCAGCGGGTCGGCGGCGCGCGGACGCCAGATGGTGCTTTCCTTGCGCTCGCTGGTGAAGACCTCCTCCATGCCACGGTGCGCGATGGTGATCTCGGTGGCCGTGCCCACCCGTTCCAGGCGCGTGCGGAATTGGTCGCGTTCACCGGTGTCGAAGGCGCTGGCAAACACACGGCCAATGGTCGCGCGGATGATGTCCTGCGGCAGCTTGGCGCGGTTTTCCGCCCAGCTGGTTTCCAGCACGCCGACCTTGGCGTCGTCCACCTGCAGCGTGAAGCCACGCTGCTCCCAGAAGGCGCGCACCTGCGGCCAGACCTGTTCTGGTGCCGATGGCACCACCAGCCAGCGCTGGTCGCCCTGGCGCTCCACGCGCATGCCGTCCAGCGCGTTCAGTGCCACGGTGCTGGGGCCCGCGGCTGCGGCGCCTGGAATGGCGCCTGCGCTCACAGCAGCGGCACTGACGACGCCGTATTGCGGCTGGTAGCGGCTGTCGCGCGCCAGTTGGGTCAGGTCCGGCGGCACGTCCAGTGGCTTGGCGCGCACGGTGTTGCTGCGGTAGTCAATGCTGTCGCTGGACCCGGAGTCCATGATCGTGCAACCGGCCAGCAGGGCCACAGAAGCTGCTGCGGCGAGCGCGACAGGGCGGGCCCGATGGGCAGCGGTGGTGAGTTTCACGTTCATCAGTCTCCAACGCGGCCGCATCGCGGCCGTGGGGTGTTGTGTGGGGTGTTGTGTGGGATCAGGCCGTTCAGACCGTTCAGGGCGTTCGGGCGAGAAGGCCGCTGTCCACCAGGGCCTGGCGCACGCACGCCTGGCCAGATTCGGTCAGCGGCACGATGGGCAGCCGCACCTGCGGCAGGCACAGGCCCAGTTGCGCCATGGCCCACTTGGCTGGCGCCGGGCTGGGTTCGCAGAACAGCGCCTTGTGCAGCGACAGCAGCTTGAACTGCAGTGCCGAAGCCTTGCGCGCGTCACGTTCGATGGCGGCCATGCACAGCTCGTGCATCAGCCTGGGCGCCACGTTGGCGGTGACGCTGACATTGCCGTGGCCGCCCAACAGCATCAGGGCCACGGCCGTGCCGTCGTCACCCGAATAGATGGCAAAGCCCTTGGGCGCGTCCTTGATGAGCTGGCAGGCGCGTTCAATGTTGCCGCTGGCTTCCTTGATGCCCACGATGCCGGGCAGCTGGGCCAGGCGCAGCGTGGTCTCGGGCAGCATGTCCGCCACCGTGCGGCCGGGCACGTTGTACAGCACCATCGGCAGGTCCACGGCCTCGGCCACGGCCTTGAAGTGCTGGTAGATGCCTTCCTGCGAAGGGCGGTTGTAGTAGGGCACCACGGACAAGTGGCAGTCCGCACCCACCTGCTTGGCAAAGCGCGTCAGCTCAATCGCTTCAGCCGTGTTGTTGGCGCCGGTGCCAGCCATGATGGGCACGCGTTTGGCGGCGTGCTGCACGGCCACACGGATGACCTCGCAGTTCTCTTCCATGGACACGGTGGGCGATTCGCCCGTGGTGCCGACGACGCCGATGCAGTCGGTGCCTTCGGCGATGTGCCAGTCGATCAGCCGGCGCAGGCCGTCGTAATCGATTCGGCCGTCTTCGTGCATGGGCGTGACCAGCGCCACGATGCTGCCAACGATGGGGTTCATGCGGACTCGGTTGCTCGCGCGGCGCGCGTCAAGGGGAGACAAGGGGGAAAGCAAAACGGCCGATTTTAGCGGGCCTGGCCCACCAAACCCAGGCGCACCGGTTCGGCGGCGTCAGGGCTTTCCAGCACGGCGACCAGCCGTTGCACGAAACGCTCGGGTTCCGGTTCGAAGCCGTCCTCGAAAGCCACCACGCGCAGATCACCAAAGGCGCGCAGGAGTTCCCCACGTTGCAACAGGAAATCCGGGCGCGAGGGGCGGCCCACGGTCTGGTGGCCGTCTGCAAAAGTTTCGTAGATCAGCACACCGCCTGGAGCCAGGCTGGCGCGGATCTGCGGGAACAGGCCGCGCCAGAGGTAGTTGGTGACCACTACACCGTCAAACTGGCGGCCGGGCAGCGGCCAGGGGCCGTTCTCGATGTCGGCCACGATGATCTCGCCGGCGTCGCGCAGAGCCTCCACCGCTGCAACATCACGGTCCACGCCGGTCAGCGCATAACCTTTTGCGGCCAGCCAGCGCAGGTGCCGTCCGCCGCCGCAGGCCAGGTCCAGCACCGTGCCACCGGGTCTGATCAGGTGGGCGAAGCGCGCCACCCAGGATGAAGGGCGCGAGACAGCGTCGTGGGGCATCAAAAGCAGGACCAGAAGCGGTTGGCCAGGTCCAGCGCCAGATGCGGGTTCAGGTAGGCCAGGAACACCACGGCCAGGGCCAGCCCCGCCGCCGTGGCGGCCAGCGCACGCGCCGCGTGGCGCCGGATCTTCACGCCGCGGCCACCTGCGGCGCGCGGCGCGGAATAGCTGCCTCGCGCACCGGCAGGTTCACCAGCGCAGCGAACAGACCCAGCGCCACCGCCAGCCACCACACCACGTTGTAGCTGCCGGTGCTGTCGTACAGCTTGCCGCCCAGCCAGACGCCCATGAAGGAACCGACCTGGTGGCTCAGGAAGACAAAACCGCCCAGCATGCTCATGTACTGCACGCCAAAGATCTGCGCCACGATGGCGCTGGTGGGCGGCACCGTGCTGAGCCACAAGAGGCCCATCACCGCCGCAAAGACATACAGCGTGGCGGGCGAGAGCGGCAGCGTGATGAAGAGCGCGATGGACACCGCGCGCAACAGGTAGATCAGCGCCAGGATGTGCTTCTTGGCCAGCTTCTGCCCCAGCAGGCCCGCACCATAGGTGCCGAACACGTTGAACAAGCCGATCAGCGCCAGCGCCGTGGTCGCCGCACCGGGCGCCAGGGCGTGGTCCTTCAGGTAGCTGGGCAGGTGCACGCCGATGAAGGCCAGCTGGAAACCGCAGACGAAGTAGCCCGCCATCAGCAGCAGGAAGCTGCGGTAGCCGAAGGCTTCCTTCAGCGCCGCGGCTATGCTTTGCTGCGGCCCGGTGCTGACCGGCCCGCCGCGCTCACGCAGGCCAAAGGCCAGCGGCACGATGGCCAGCGACGAACAGGCCAGGATCAGCAGCGCGTCCTGCCAGCCGAAGCTGCTGATGAGGCCGTTTTCCACCGGCACCATCAAGAACTGGCCGAAGGAGCCCGCGGCCGCGGCGACACCCATGGCCCAGCTGCGCTTTTCCGGATCCACGTTGCGCGCGATGACGCCGTAGATCACCGCGTAGGTCGTGCCCGACTGCGCCATGCCGATGAGCAGACCCGCACCGCCCAGGAAGCCTGCGCCCGTGCTGGCCAGGGCCATGCCGGCCAGGCCCAATGCATACAGCACCGACCCGATGATCAACACGCGGAATGCGCCAAAGCGGTCGGCCACCATGCCCGCCAGCGGGCCGCAAAGACCCCAGCACAGGTTCTGCACGGCCAGGGCGAAGGCAAAGGTCTCGCGCGACCAGCCACGTTCCATGGTGATGGGTTGCAGCCACAGGCCAAAGCCATGGCGTATGCCCATGCTGAGCGTGACGACAGCGGCGCCGCAGACGAGCACCTGAACCATTGACAGCCGAGGCAGTGAGGAAGCGGGATTCATTCGGCGATTCTGTGGGAAAACACGGCACGTTGCCTGCTGGGGGCTGACTACAGTGGCGCGGTCAGGAAAGGTGGTTTCGCATGAAGGTGCTGGTGCTCGGTGGTGGTGTGATCGGTGTGGCTTCGGCCTATTTCCTGGCCAAGGCCGGACACGAGGTGGAAGTGGTGGACCGCCAGAGCGGCCCGGCGCTGGAGACCAGCTTCGGCAATGCAGGTGAAGTCAGCCCTGGCTACAGCGCGCCCTGGGCCGGGCCCGGTGTGCCGATCAAGGCCATCAAGTGGATGCTGATGCAGCACAGCCCGCTGGTGATCTGGCCCATGCTGGACCCGGCCATGTGGCGCTGGGGCGCCATGATGCTGGCCAACTGCACCGAACGCGCCTACGCGCTCAACAAGAGCCGCATGGTGCCCATCGCCGAGTACAGCCGCGACGTGCTGAAGCAGCTGCGCGCCGACACCGGCATCAGCTACGACGACCGCGCGCAAGGCACGTTGCAACTCTTCCGCACGCAGCAGCAGCTGGACAGCATCGGTGGCGACGTGGCCGTGCTGAAGCAGTACGGCGTGCCTTTCGAGGTGCTGGACCGTGAAGGCTTCTGCAAGGTCGAACCGGCGCTCAAGCTCACGCAGGAAAAGTTCGTCGGCGCGCTGCGCCTGCCCGGCGACGAGACCGGCGACTGCTTCAAGTTCAGCAACCGCCTGGCCGAGATGGCCGCGGCCCTGGGCGTGGGCTTCCGCTGGAACACGCGCATCGAAGGCTTGCAGGTCGGTGGTGGCGCCATCACTGGCGTGCACACCGACGCCGGCTTGCTGAAAGCCGACAAGGTGGTGCTGGCGCTGGGCAGCTACAGCCCGCAATTGCTGGAGCCCGTGGGCATCCGCATCCCCGTCTACCCGGTCAAGGGCTACAGCATCACGGTGCCCATCACCGATGCGGAATACGCGCCACAAAGCACCATCATGGACGAGAGCCACAAGGTGGCCGTCACCCGCCTGGGCGACCGCATCCGTGTCGGCGGCACGGCCGAACTGGCGGGCTTCAGCCTGAACCTGCGCGAGCCGCGCCGGTCGACGCTGAACCATGTCGTGACCGACCTCTTCCCCAAGGGCGGCGACGTCAGCAAGGCCACCTTCTGGTGTGGCCTGCGACCGATGACACCGGACGGCACACCCATCATCGGCGCCACGCCGGTGCAGAACCTGCTGCTGGCCACGGGCCATGGCACGCTGGGCTGGACCATGGCTTGCGGCACGGGGCGTGTGGTCGCGGACCTGGTGTCGGGCAAGACGCCCGACATCGATGTCAGCGGCCTGGCGATGTCGCGCTACCGCTGAACCGCAGCGCCGCCCACCAACCGTGGGTCGCGACGTTCGAGCTTGGCGTGGAAGCCCTGCTGGAGACCGTGGCGCGAGACGGCGTCAGGGCTGTTCGGTCAGGCGCGGGCCGTGCAGCGGCGGTGGCAGCGCACCCGCGCCTTCCACGGCCAGTACGGGGCAGTTCAACACCACGTCGGTGACGACCAAACGCAGTTCGCCTCTGTCTTCGGCGTCCAGGATGGCTTCTTCGGACCGCAGTTCGCGTGCCGCCGCACCTGGCTTCCAGCGCACTTGCACCAACCGCCACAAGGGCGTGTAGCCCAGACTGCGGCTGCCGCAGCCCACCGGCCGCGGCCCCGGAGGGCAGACAGCGGCCGGCACGCCTTCATCAAAGCCGTAGACACGTTCCAGCGGTGAGCCCACACGCTGCGCAGCGCCGGGCGCTTCGGGAAGGACGTCCTTCAGCCGCGGCACGAAGTTCGCGCCCTTGGCCTGGGCCATGGCGGCGTCGGACACATCGGTGGTGATGTAGCGCACGCGTCGGCCTTCGTACCAGCCGCTGAGCAGCGGCACCTGCAGGCCTGCCGCACCTGGGGGTGTGGCCGGTGGTGCAGCGGGTGGCGTGGCGCAAGCGGCCAGGACGGCCGCGCAACCCAGCAGCGCGGTCCGGTACCAGTTCAGAACCATGGTCTCTTCTGTGAAGCGGGCATGTGCTCTGTCGCCCGGTGGCCGGGCACATTACAAGCCCGGCGTCGGCAGGCCCCACCGGCCCACGGGCGCCCGCCGTTCAGGCGGCGGCCGCCTTCCGGCGCAGGCCCGCCACCGCCAGCAGCCCCAGTGCCGTCAGGGCCAGGCCGGAAGGCTCGGGAACGGACAGCAGCGATGCGGGCTGGCTGGGGTTGACCGGTGCGCGGGCCAACAGGTAAATGTTGGACAGCCCCGTGGCGCGGAAGGCGCCCGTGCCTGACAGCGACCACGTGCCGCTGTTGCCGGGTCGAGCCAGTTCGACCACGAAGGAGTCCGGACTGACGTTTGCGGCCGTGCCACCGCCGCCGAAGTGCAGGCCCAGGTAGAGATGTTCCCAACTGCTCCACGCACCACCGTCGATGGTCCAAGTGCCGGCGGTCCGCGCACCGTTCAACGTGAAGTTCAGCAGCGCCGAAGCGACATCGCCGTCCGCGGCTATTTCCTTGGCGAGTTGGGTGAGGCCCAGGCTGCCGAAGTCGGCGCTGGTGAGGTTGCCTTCCTGCGCATAACACAGGCCTTGCGGCAAACCTGGGTCCACCATGGCCAAGCGCACGCCCAAGTGGCTGTCGCCGCACGAAACCGTGGCGGCCATCGCTGCGGTGGAGCAAAACAGGCCCGTGAGTGCGGCGGCCAGGATTGATTGCTTGATTTTCATGGTTTCGATTCAGATTGCAGATGATGAGAGTAATGCAGAAATGAAGCCACATTTAAAAACTCTAATCCTTTCAAAGGCTTAACAAAAACCATCAGGTTTTACTTGGCCCCCATGTCAGGTATTTCAACAGATTGCCTGTTCATGTTTCACGGTCAAAGTTCACGTTTCAATCTCGACGAAAAATAGATGCCTGAAGTTGTTTAATTGGCCTGCCAATAACCGTATCGGCATAATATTTTTTACGATTTGATATATCCACAAAGCCTCCGGAAAACCGGGCTGTGGTCAAGCTACCGGGGGCCGGCGTTGGCGCAGGAACAGCCTGGTGCCAGAGGGTGCGGCCGGGCCCGGGCCGTCGCGAACGGCTTCCTACAATGAGGTCATGCCCACATTCAAAGCAGCTTCCGTCTACGGCGAGTCGTCCATCCGTGTGCTCAAGGGCCTGGAGCCCGTGAAGCAGCGGCCGGGCATGTACACGCGCACCGACAACCCGCTGCACATCATCCAGGAGGTCATCGACAACGCGGCCGACGAAGCGCTGGCGGGCTTCGGCACCCGCATCGCCGTCACGCTGCATGCGGACGGCAGCATCAGCGTGGACGACGATGGCCGTGGCATCCCCTTCGGCATGCACCCGGAAGAAAAAGTACCGGTGCTGGAAATCGTCTACACACGCCTGCATGCAGGCGGCAAGTTCGACAAGGGCGCGGGTGGCGCCTACAGCTTCAGCGGCGGTTTGCACGGCGTGGGCGTCAGCGTCACCAACGCGCTGGCCAAGCGTCTGGCCGTGACGGTGTGGCGTGAGGGCCAGTGCGCCAGCATGGCGTTTGCGGGTGGTGACGTGGCCGACCTGCTGCAGGTGCGCAAGGCCACGGCCAGCGAACGCCGCCACGGCACCAGCGTGCGGGTGTGGCCCGACGCCAAGTACTTTGAAAGCGCAGACCTGCCGCGGCACGAGTTGGTCCACCTGCTGCGCAGCAAGGCCGTGCTGATGCCGGGTGTCACGGTCACGCTGACGCTGGATAAGTCCAACGAGACGACGACCTGGAAGTACGAAAAAGGCCTGCGCGACTACCTGATGCAGAGCCTGCCAGCCGACCCGCTGATCCCGCTCTTCGAAGGTGAACAGTTCGCCACCGCCAACGAGACCGAGAACTTCGCCGAAGGCGAGGGCGCGGCCTGGTGCGTGGCCTTCACCGAAGACGGCGGCGTTCTGCGCGAAAGCTACGTCAACCTGATCCCCACGGTGGCCGGTGGCACACACGAAAGCGGCTTGAAGGATGGTCTGTTTGGCGCCATCAAGGGCTTCATAGACCTGCACAGCTTGCTGCCCAAGGGCGTGAAGCTGATGCCCGACGACGTGTTCAGCCGTGCCAGCTTTGTTCTTTCCGCCAAGGTGCTGGACCCGCAGTTCCAGGGCCAGATCAAGGAACGCCTGAACAGCCGCGACGCACTGCGTCTGGTGTCGGCCTATGTGAAGCCGGCGCTGGAGCTGTGGCTCAACCAGCATGTGGAACACGGCAGGAAGCTGGCCGACCTGGTCATCAAGCAGGCGCAGACACGCCAGCGTGCGAGCCAGAAGGTCGAGAAGAAACGCGGCTCCGGTGTCGCCGTGCTGCCCGGCAAATTGACTGACTGCGAAAGCCGCGACCTGCTGCACAACGAAGTCTTCCTGGTCGAAGGCGACAGCGCCGGCGGCAGCGCCAAGATGGGCCGCAACAAGGAAACCCAGGCCGTGCTGCCACTGCGCGGCAAGGTGCTCAACACCTGGGAAGTGGAACGCGACCGGCTCTTCGCCAACACCGAAGTGCACGACATCGCCGTGGCCATTGGCGTGGACCCGCACGGCCCCAACGACAACCCCGACATCAGCGGTTTGCGGTATGGCAAGGTCTGCATCCTGAGCGACGCCGACGTGGACGGCGCGCATATCCAGGTGCTGCTGCTGACGCTGTTCTTCCGCCATTTTCCCAAGCTGGTGGAGACCGGTCACATCTACATCGCACGCCCACCGCTGTACCGCGTCGACGCGCCGGCGCGCGGCAAGCGGCCGGCGGCCAAGCTCTATGCGCTGGACGACGGCGAACTGGAAGCGACGCTGGACAAACTTCGCAAGGAAGGCGCACGCGACGGCTCCTGGAGCATCAGCCGATTCAAGGGCCTGGGCGAGATGAATGCCGAACAGCTGTGGGACACCACGCTGAACCCGGAGACGCGACGCCTGCTGCCCGTCAGCTGGTTGGCCGGCGGATTTGATGGCACGGTGACGGTGCTGACCAAGCTGATGGGCAAGGGCGAAGCCGCCTCGCGCCGCGAGCTGATGGAGCTGCACGGCGACGCCGTCGAGGTGGATGTCTGACAGCCCGTGAGCTTTGAAGTCGAACTCGGCTGGGCCAGCGAGAAAGGCCCGCGGGCGCTGAACGAAGACTTCGTGGGCGCGCGCCGCAGCGCGCCCGGTGACGGCGCGGCCGGTGTCATTGCCGCACTGGCCGACGGCGTGAGCGGCGGCGGCCTGGGCCTGGAAGCCGCGCAGACCACGGTGATGGCGCTGCTGGGCGACTTCTTCTCCACGCCAGCCACCTGGGAGATGAGCGTGGCGCTGGATCGCCTCATCACGGCCCAGAACCAGTGGCTGCTGGCACACAACCGGCAGCGCGAAGGCAAAGGTGACGGCCAATCCGCGCTGACCACACTGAGCGCCCTGGTGCTGCAGGGCCAGGTCTTCACGCTGGCGCACGTGGGTGACAGCCGCATCTGGCGCATCAGCGGTGGCCAGGCCGAGTGCCTGACCCAGGACCACACACACGCGCACCCGGACCGCCGCAGCCAGTTGACGCGCGCCATGGGTCTGGACGACACGGTGCACATCGACTTCCTGCAGGGCGAAGCCTGCATAGGCGACTGCTTTGTGCTGACCAGCGACGGCGTGCACGGTGTGCTGAAAGCGGAGCAGCTTGCGCACTGGGCGCTGGACGGCACGGCGCAAGACGCTGCCAGCGCACTGGTGGGCGCGGCGTTGTACGAAGGTGGGACGGACAACGCCAGTGCGCTGGTGCTGCGCGTGCGCGGGCTGGACGCCGCGCGGCTGGAAGACGAGATCGCCCGCACCCGCCACCTGGGCCCGCTGCCACGCTGCCGCGTCGGTGATGGGGTGGACGGCTACACCATCACCGCGCTGGTGGCCGACACGCAGGTGCACCGCCTGTACCAGGCACGTGAGAAAAGCAGCCAGCGCCTGGTCGCCATCAAGGCCTTGCACGAATCGCGCGCGTCCGACCCCGAGGACCGCGCGATGCTGTTGCATGAGTCCTGGCTGGCGCAGCGCATCACCGAACGTGAGGCCCGCGGTTTTGTGCGCGCCTACACGCCAATCAATCCCAGCGCGCTGTATGCCGTGTACGACTGGCATGGTGGCCACACGCTCGAACAGATGCTGGCGCGGCAGCGCCGCTTTGAGGTCAGTGAAGTGGTG
This sequence comes from Betaproteobacteria bacterium, assembly GCA_031411215.1. Classification (GTDB taxonomy): domain Bacteria; phylum Pseudomonadota; class Gammaproteobacteria; order Burkholderiales; family Burkholderiaceae_C; genus Rubrivivax. The sequence goes on along the minus strand of JANOAM010000642.1, from coordinate 1,041 downwards.
AGCGCAGCCATCGAATGCACGCGCGCGCTGGCGCGGCTGCACCGGCAGGGTGTGATCCACCGCGACATCAAGCCCGGCAACCTGCACCTGGGCGACGACGGTCAGTGGCGCATCCTGGACCTGGGTGCGGCGCTTTCCGGCCGCGAAAGCGCGGCGGCGCGTGAACTGCATGCCGGCACGCCCAGCTACATGAATCCCGAGCAGTGGCGTGAAGGCACTGAAGGCGCTGCGGCCAACGCCGGTAGCGACCTGTTCGCGCTGGGCGTGACGCTGTACCTTTGGTTGGCGGGCCGGCTGCCCTATGGCGAGATCGAGCCTTACCAGGTCAACCGCTACCGCCGCGACCCCGCCGCGCTGTCACGCCTGCGTCCCGACGTGCCCATGTGGCTGGACCACCTGGTACGCAAGGCCGTGGCACTGGACCCCAAGTTGCGATTTGAGACGGCCGAGGAAATGCTGTTGGCGCTGGAGCGCGGCGCTGCGCGCGCGCTGCCTGCGCCCAGCCACACGCCGTTGGCGGCGCGGGACCCGTTGATGCTGTGGAAGATCGCTGGTGCGGTGTCGGTGTTGTTCAACGGGCTCTTGCTGTACTGGCTGTTGTTCCTGCCGCGTTGAAAGACTCGCGGTGTTGGATCGGAACAAGGCGCCGTGACGGCGTTTGTGCGAATATAGATACGACATATATACTTGAAAAATCGCCATCCCAGGAGACTCCCATGAACGTCGCCAAGCTGTTCACGCACGGCGGCAGCCAGGCCGTGCGGCTGCCCAAGGAGTTTCGTTTCGAGGGCACGGAAGTTCACGTGCGGCGCGTGGGCAACGACGTGGTGCTGAGCGCGCAGCCGCCCGCAGACCTGCAAGCCTTGCTGGACGCGCTGGAGTGCTTCGAGCCCGGCGTGCGTCTGGAACGTGAGCAGCCCGCGCAACAACTGCGCAAGGCCATCGAGCCGAGGCGTTGATGCGCTACATGCTGGATACCGACATCTGCATCTACACCATCAACGAACGGCCCGCCGCCGTGCTGCGCGCGTTCCGCCAGTT
>JANOAM010000641.1:0-3973 GCA_031411215.1 Betaproteobacteria bacterium | reverse complement strand
GCCTTTTTCAGCGGCATCCTGAGCCAGCTGAAGCTGAACGACGACGAGGTCGCGATGATCATGGGCCACGAGGTGGCGCACGCGCTGCTGGAACATGCCCGCGAACGCATGGCCAAGAGTGCCGGCACCCACATCGGACTGCGCCTGGGCGCGGCGCTGCTGGGGCTGGGCAACCTGGGCGACTACGCGGCGCAGCAGGGCGCCGGGCTGCTGTCGCTGCTGTACAGCCGCGAAGACGAAAGCGAAGCCGACGCCCTGGGCCTGATCCTGGCGGCGCAAGCCGGCTACGACCCGCGCGCCGGCGTCACGTTGTGGCAGAAGATGACGGAAAAGACCGGCGGCAAGGCCCCGCCGCAATGGCTGTCCACACACCCGGCGGGGCAGACGCGCATCAAGGACATCCAGGCGCGGCTGCCCAAGGTGGAGCCGCTGTTTGTGGCGGCCGGCAAGCCGGACAAGCGGTTTGCGCCGGCCGCTTGACCAGGCGGCCGGCGGATGCCGACCTCCCACGGTGTGGCTTCACCACTTGGCCGGCAAGGCCTTGCGCAGGGCGATGTGGCCGTCTCCGGTGCGCACATAACCCCCGTGTTCCAGGTCCACAATCAGGCGCGTCACCATTTCGCGTGAACAACCCAGGCGGCGCGAAATCGCCAGGTGCGTGGGCATGCGCCAGACCAGCAGCCCCTGGTCGCCGGGCAGGGCCTCCTGCTCCAGCAGCGCCTTCAAGCGCCCGTACACCGTGTTCAACGCGATGCCCTTCATGCCCACCGTGGCGGCGCGCGCGGCGGATGACTTTGGCCAGCAGGTCAAAGGCAAACGACGGGTCCTCTTGCAGGTGCCGTTCCAGTGTCGGCCGCGTGACCAGCACACACACCGACGCCACCGTGGTTTCCACGTTGGCCGAACGTGGCCCCCCGTCCAGGCTCATCTCGCCCACGTATTCGCCGGGGCCGTAGTCGGCGTAAGTGACCTCGCGGCCGTCGGGTGCGACGCTGAAGGCACGCAGGCCGCCCTGCAGCACGATGAAGAGGCTGTCGCCGCGGTCGCCCTCGGTGATGATCTGCACGCCCTTGCGCAGGGCGCGCACGTCGCCGCGGCGGGCCAGTGCGCGCAAGGAATCGCCCAGGGGGGCGGCGTCTATCAGGTCCTGCGAAGGTGGTTTGCGGGGTTTGCTGGGCATAGGGCGCCGGTGCCCAGGGCACCAGCGCCACAGGCCGGTCCATCTTAATGGCCGCGCGCGCCCGCCGGCCCCCTCAAGGCCCCGACCACCGGGGGCAGCACCGCCACCTGGCGCACCAGGTCGCTGATGCTGCTGGCGCCGGTCTTGGCGCGGATGCTGCCGATCTGCGTGCGGATGGTCGACACCGCCACCGCCTGCTCCACCGCGATGGTGTTGGGCCGCACGCCGGCACACAGGCGCTCCAGTACACGCGTTTCGGCGGGCGTCAGGCCCATCGATCGTGCATAACCCTGCACCGACAGGCTGGCGCAGACCTCGCGCTTGCCCAGCACCAGCAAGGTGGCCGGTGCCTGGTCACCCAGGCGCTGGCCCTGGCCCGGTGGCAGCGGCACCACGGACACGCTGGTGCGGTTGGGGCCTTCGCCCAGGGTCAGCAGCCGGCGCAGGCCGCGCTGCGCGCTGGCCAGGGCGTCGTAAAGAGGCGCCACATCCTGCGGGCGCTGCGCGCGCAGGCTCTGGCCCATCAGCTGCAGCGGGTGCACGGCGTCCAGTTCCAGGCGGGCGGTGTGGTTGAGGTACAGCACCTGGCCGTCGCTGGTGACCAGCAGCATGCCGTAGTCGATCTCGTCCAGCATGCGGGTCAGGCAGGCGCCCAGCGGCCCGGTGGCGCCGCGCCGTTCAGCGCCCCCGAAGGTCGTCGGCCGCGGCGGTTCTTGCGGCGAAGAAACAAGCGTCTCGAACATGGCATTCCCCTGGTGGTGTTTTGCGTGGTGGCCTTTTTGTCGGCCCACGGCAGGCACGTTAGGGGGACCGCTCCGTCCCAGGGGGTGACTTCTGACGGCCTGGTTTGGTGATCTATTTACATGGCGGTCGGCAGCACGAAGCTGCTGCCTTGAGCGGCCTCCACAGCCAACAGCAGCAACGGCAGGGCAGATTCCCCGGGCAGGGGTTGCAGGGACCCCTGCAGTGCACGCGGCCGCCCGGGCCAGCGCAGCGGCACGGTCTCACCAGCACGCGCGCGGGCCAGCGCCCCCTGAAAGGCGGCTCGCTGCGCGGCGCGGGCAGGCGTCACATGCCCCAGCGTGTCGCGGCGCAAGGGCCGCGCACTGGCCAGCAGCTGGCGGCCTGCCTGGTTGGCGTGCAGCAGCAACCCGTCCGGTTGCAGCACCAGCAGCGGCCAGGGCAGCGCATCGGCCAGCCGGTTCAACAGGGCCACCGTCTGGGGTGAGGGTGGCGGCGGGCTGGTGGCGGCGCGAGACATGAACGAACCGTAGCGGCCCGGAGCGCGACAGGCATCCGCGAATGGACGGACGCAGGGCCGTGCACACCCCAGTTCTATGATGCCCGGGTGCCTTCACCCTTGACCTTACTCCTGCCGGCCCTTGCCCTGACGCTGGCGGCGCTGCCCACCGAAACCAGGTCCGCTGCGGCCCCGGCCCCCGAAGGCAAGCCCCTGGTCTACTGCGCCGACGCCAGCCCCGAAGGCTTTGACCCCGCGCTGTGGGACAGCAGCAGCACCAGCAACGTCACGTCGCAGATCTTCCAGGGCCTGGTCGGCTTCCAGCGTGGCACGTCGCAGCTGGAACCCAGGCTCGCCACGGCCTGGACGTTGTCGCCAGACGCACGCAGTTTCAGCTTCCAGCTGCGCCCGGGCGTGAAGTTCCACAGCACGGCCACGTTCACGCCGACGCGGGACTTCAACGCCGACGACGTGCTGTTCACGTTCACGCGGCTGGTGGACCCGACGTTGCCGTTCAACGTCGCCTTCCCGGCCACCTTCGTCTACCCGCAGAGCCTGGGGCTGGCGAAGATGATCGCCGGCATAGACAAGCTGGGGCCGATGGAAGTGCGCTTCCGCCTGCACCAGCCCAACGTCAATTTCCTGGGCTACTTCGCGGCCAGCTTCGCCGGCATCCATTCGGCTGAGTACGCGGCGCAGCTGCTGGCACAAGGCAAGGCCAGCAGCATCAACAACCTGCCGGTGGGCACGGGGCCCTGGCAGTTCAAGAGCTACCGCAAGGACGACGTGCTGCGCTTCAAGCCGCACCCGCTCTACTGGCGCGCGGTGCAGACGCCGAAAGCGCTGGTCTATGCCATCAGCCGCGAACCCAATGTGCGGGTGCAGAAACTGGCGCGCAGCGAATGCCACATCACCGCGCCCATACGCGACGTGGACATCACGGCGCTGCAGGGCCACCCGCAGGTGGTGGTCCAGAAGATCCAGGCGCTGAACATCAGCTACCTGTCCTTCAACCTGAAGAAGCCGCCCGTGGACAGGCGTGAGGTGCGCGAGGCGCTGGACATCGCCATCGACCGCGACGCGCTGTTCAAGGTGCTGTTCCCGCGCGGTGATGCGCTGCAGGCCGTCAGCGCCTTCCCGCCCGCCGTGCCAGGCTTCAACCGGGCGCTGAAGAACGAGTTCAACCCCGAACGCGCAAGACAGCTGCTGACCGCGGCCGGCTACGCGGCAGGTCTCGAGATCGACTTGTGGGCCTTGCCCATCAGCCGGCCCACCAACCCCAACGGCCAGCTGATGGCGCAGATGATCCAGGCCGACTGGGCCAGGATCGGCGTCAGGGCCCGCATCCTCACCTACGAATGGGGTGAATACCTCAAGCGCGCCAACCAGGGCGAGCACCATGTCTACATGAGCGGCTGGAGCACCGACGTGGCCGCTGCCGACGAATTCCTGACGCCCAACCTGACCTGCCCCGCCAGCCGCAGCGGCATCAAGTTCTGCAACAAGGACTTCGACGCGCTGGTGGATGCGGCCCGGGCCGAAGTCAACGACAC
>JANOAM010000640.1:0-1894 GCA_031411215.1 Betaproteobacteria bacterium | reverse complement strand
TTTCGCTACGGCAAGCTCTTCGGGCTGGCTGCGCCTGTGCTGCTGGAGGCAACCGCGCCGCGCGGTTGATGGCCCAGCCTGTTTGCTGGGCATTTGGTAGGCCGTGTTGGGCTCGAACCAACGACCAAAGGATTATGAGTCCTCTGCTCTGACCAACTGAGCTAACGGCCCTCCGGAAAGGACCCGCATTCTAGGTGCTCGTCTAGGTCTTGCCGGACAGCGCGTTGCCCACCAGCCGCGAGGTGATGTCGACGATCTGGATCATGCGGTCGTAGGCCATGCGCGTGGGGCCGATGACACCCAGGGTGCCGACGATGCGCCCGTCTATCTCATAGGGCGCGGTGACCACGCTGAGTTCCTCAAACGGCACCACACGGCTTTCACCGCCGATGTAGATGCGCACACCCTCGGCGCTGCTGCTGACGTCCAGCAGGCGCATCAGTTCGGTCTTCTGCTCGAAGACATTGAACATGCGCCGCAGGCTGCCCATGTCGTTGCCGAAGTCCTGCACCGACAGCAGGTTGCGCTCACCGGAGACGATGACGTTGTCGCTGCTTTCGGCCAGCGCGTCGGTGCCAGCCTGCACAGCCGCCTGCATCAGGGCAGCGATCTCCACGCGCAGCACGTCGATCTCACCCTTGAGTCGCGCGCGCACGTCCTCGATGCTCAGGCCCGCGTAGTTGGCGTTGAGGAAGTTGCTGGCTTCCACCAGTTCGCTCTGCGTGTGGTCACGCACGGTGAAGATGACACGGTTCTGCACGTCGCCGTCCGGCGCCACCAGGATCACCAGCACTCGCTTGTCGCCCAGGCGCAGGAATTCAATGTGGTGGAAGACGCTGGCCTTGCGCGGCGCGCTGACGACGCCGACAAAGCTGCTCAGGCTGGACAACAGGGACGCCGCCTGCGCAATGACACGCTGTGGCTGGTCCGGGTGCAGTTGTTCACGCGCGGCGGCCATGTCAACACCTTGGGCCTGCCCCTGGCCCAGGTCGCCCATGGCTCCCATGGAAGAGAGCGGCCGCGCCGTGAGCATGGTGTCCACGAAGAGCCGGTAGCCACGCGCCGTCGGGATGCGCCCGGCGCTGGTGTGGGGGCTGGCGATCAGGCCCAGTTCTTCCAGGTCGGCCATCACGTTGCGGATGGTGGCCGGAGACAGGTCCAGGCCCGACGTGCGGCTCAGCGTCCGGCTGCCCACGGGTGTGCCGTCGGCGATGTAGCGTTCTACCAGGGTCTTGAGCAGGGTTCTCGCGCGGTCGTCCAGCATGGGATTCGAATTTTAGGGACGCACCGCCGCGCAGCCGCTGGCGCAAGCCCCTATGGTGTAATCATTTTCATGGGCTCGGGCTTCAGGCATGCGGTCATCGTTGGCAAGTATCAGGCGCATGGCATCCAGGCCATGCTGGAAGAGATCGCCCACTTCCTGGTCAGCCGTGGCCTGGAGGTTTCCTTCGAACGCGACACCGCGCAGGCCATGGGTGTCACGGACTTTGAAGGCCTGTCGCCAGCCGAGATCGGCCAGCGCTGCGACCTGGCGGTGGTGGTGGGCGGCGACGGCACCATGCTGGGCATCGCGCGCGAACTGGCACGCTGGAAGATCCCGCTGGTGGGCATCAACCAGGGCCGCCTGGGTTTCATCACCGACATCGCCATCGGCCAGTACAAGGAAGCGCTGGCGCCTATCGTCGCCGGCGACTACGAAGAAGAGTCGCGCTCCATGCTGGAAGGGGAGGTCTGGCGCGACGGTGACCGCATCTTTGAAGGCCTGTCGATGAACGACGTGGTGGTCAGCCGCGGCGCCACGGCCAGCATGGTGGAACTGCGTGTGGACGTGGGCGACGACTTTGTCGCCAACATCCGCGCCGACGGCCTGATCGTGGCCACGCCCACCGGCAGC
>JANOAM010000639.1:0-5360 GCA_031411215.1 Betaproteobacteria bacterium | reverse complement strand
CTTGTCGTCGGTGTAGGTGTCACCGATGCGGAAGGGCAGCGCCGCGAACACGGTGCCCGGGTCGGTGCGTTGCAGGCCTTCGACACGGATGTCCTTGATGACGAAGGGCTCGACGGCCCAGGCCGGGGATGCCAGGGCCGCGACGGCCACCATCAGGACGATCGCCGCTGCAGGACGCAGCGGGCCAAACGGGGAAACTGGGAGCATGGAAAGTCAGTGCAGACCCAGCAAGCGGGCCACGTCGTTGAACAGCGCTACCGACATCATCATCAGCAACACCACGATGCCGCCGCGCTGCAACCGGGCCAGCCATGCGTCGGATACCGGGCGCCCGGTGACGCCTTCGAAAATGTAATACATCAGGTGACCCCCATCGAGCATGGGCAGCGGCAAGAGATTCAGTACCCCAAGGCTCACGCTGACCAGGGCCAGGAAGCCCAGGTAGTAGGCGGGGCCCTGCTGCACGCTCTGGCCCGCGTAGTCGGCAATGGTGATGGGGCCACTCAAGTTCTTCAGCGAAGCCTCGCCGATCAGCATGCGGCCCATCATGCGCACGGTCAGCGACGACACCTCCCAGGTGCGCGTCACACCCTGCGTCAGGCCATCGACCACGCCGTAGCGCACGGTCACCATGGCCGGCGGCTGCCCGACGTAGGCGTCGATACGGCCCACGGTCTGGTCGCCGTCGCGCGTCACACGCGGGGTGATGTCGAAGTTCAGCGTCTGGCCCGCGCGCTCCACGGTCCAGCGTTGCGGCGCGCCCTGCCCTTCACGAACCGCCTTGCGGATGCGTTCGCGCAGGGTCTGGGCGTCGACGATGGCCACGCCGTCCAGCGACAGCACCCGGTCGCCCAACTTCAGCCCCGCCACGGCAGCGGGGCCGCCGGTCTTGACCTCCCCCAGAAGTGGCTCGCTGAACACACCGGACAGACCCAGTTTCTTGACGAAGCTTGCGTCCACCTCGCGTGGGTCGAACGTGGCGAGATCCAGGCTCAGCGTGCGCGTGCCGCGGCCGTCGCGGTCGCTGACCTGCAGCTTCAGGTTCTGCTTCTGCAGTGCCGCTTGCGTGAGCTGCCAGCGCAGGTCGGACATGGAGCGCACATCGGCCCAGTCGCCGCCTTCCAGTGAGAGGGAGCGCACCCAGTCCCCTGCGCGCAGCCCGGCACGTTCGGCCAGCGAGCCCGCCGTGGGTGGTGCCATCACGGCCTTGGGTTCTTCCAGTCCGATCCAGTGCGCACCGGCGTAGAGCACAACAGCCAACAGCAGGTTGGCCACCGGGCCTGCCGCCACGATGGCCGCGCGCTTCCACAAGGTCTGGCGGTTGAAGGCGCGCGATAGTTCGTGCGCCGGCACCTCGCCCTCACGCTCGTCCAGCATGCGCACGTAGCCGCCCAGCGGCAGGGCACACAGCACGAATTCGGTGGCGTCGGGGCCACGTTGCTTGCGCAACAGCACAGTGCCAAAGCCCACCGAGAAGCGCAGCACCTTGACGCCACAAGCCACGGCCACGCGGTAGTGGCCGTATTCGTGGACGACGATGAGCACGCCGAGGGTTACCAGGAAGGCCAGGATCGTGATCAAACAGCAAGCTCCTTCATGACCCCACGTGCGACATCACGCGCACGACGATCCAGTTCGATGAGGTCTTCCAGCCGGGGCGACCGGCCCAGGGCTGGCGGGAGGCGGTCCACGGTTCGGGCATTCACCTTGTGAATCGCCGTGAAGCCAATGGTTCCCGCCAGGAAGGCCGCCACGGCCTCTTCATTGGCGGCATTCAGCACGGTGGTGCTGCCTTCGGGTGCACGCAGGGCGTCCCAAGCCAGGAAGAGGCCAGGGAAGCGGCCGCTGTCGGGTTCGTTGAAGCTCAAGGCCTGCAGGCTGGTGAAGTCCAGGCGCGGGGCGCCGGACTCGATGCGCTCGGGGAACGCCAGCCCGTAGGCGATGGGCACCTTCATGTCCGGCGTGCCCAACTGCGCCAGCACGCTGCCGTCACGGCACACCACCATGCTGTGAATGATGCTCTGCGGGTGGATGACGACGCGGATCTGCTCCGGCGTCAGGTCAAACAGCCAGCGCGCCTCGATGACTTCCAGCGCCTTGTTCATCATCGTCGCAGAGTCGACCGAGATCTTGCGGCCCATGACCCAGTTCGGGTGGGCCACGGCTTGTTCGGGCGTCACGTCATGCAGCGTCTCGTGCAGCCGCTCACGGAAGGGTCCGCCGCTGGCCGTCAGAACGATGTGGTCGATGCGCCGCGCCCAGGTGCTGTGGTCTGCCGGCAGGCATTGGAAGATGGCTGAGTGTTCGCTGTCTATCGGCAGCAGCGTGGCGCCACCTTCGGCCACGGCGCGCATGAAGAGCGCGCCGCCCACGACCAGGGCTTCCTTGTTGGCCAGCAGCAGGCGCTTGCCGGCGCGCGCGGCGGCCATGCAGGCGGGCAGGCCGGCCGCACCGACGATGGCAGCCATGACGCTGTCCACGTCGCTGGCTGCAGCCAGTTCCGCCAGAGCGTGGGCGCCCTCTTGCACGTCCATGTTCAAACCGGCGGCCTTGACCTGATCACGGAAGGCGGCGGCTTGTACGGCGTCAGGCACCACGGCCACACGCGGACGGAACTGGCGGCACTGCTCCAGCAGCAGGTCGGTGCGGCGCCAGGACGTGAGGCCGACAACCTCGAAGCGGTCCGGGTGACGCGCCACGACATCCAGCGTGCTGGTGCCGATGGAGCCCGTCGAGCCTAGGATGGCCAGGCGCTGCTTGCGCATCACGGGGTTCCCGCCAGGGTCATCAGCGCCATGGCAGCTGGCATCACGGGCATCAGCGCGTCCACACGGTCCAGCACGCCACCGTGACCGGGCAGCAGGCGGCTGCTGTCCTTGGCGCCTGCCGCGCGCTTGACCAGCGACTCCACCAAATCACCCACCACGCTTAAGGCCGACAGCGCGACCAGCGCCACCACCATGCCCAGCGGACCGAAGGCCATCCAGAGGCGGCTGTACAGGCTGTGGCTGTCGACTTTGAAGGCGCTGTCTATCCACATCCACAGAAGCGACAGCAGCAGCACACCCACCATGCCCGACCACACGCCCTCCCAACTCTTGCCCGGGCTGATGGACGGCGCCAGCTTGCGCTTGCCCCAGGTCTTGCCACCGAAATAGGCGGCCACGTCGGCCATCCACACCAGGCAGAAGACCGACAGCATGAAGTTGATGCCCACCGAACGCGCATGCGCCACAGCCAGCCAGGTGAACCACAAGGCGAGCAGGCCAACACCCCAACGCGCTGCACGTGGCAGTTGCGGCCAGGCCGTGGGGCCCGTGCGCAGCGCGACCGCACCCAAGCCGACCCACAAGACGGCGGCAACCCACCACACGGCCGCGGGCGCATGATCGCGCCACCCGCCTCCCAGCGCCACACCGCCAGCGGCCGCCACGGCCAAACCCATGGCGACGGACAGCGCCGGGCTCGCCTGGTTCAGGCGCCCCCACTCCCAGCCCGCGGCCGCGATCAACGCCAGCACAAGGAGCGCGAACGGCCACAGACTGTCGGCTGTCAAGGCGCCCAGCAAGATGAAGACGAGCACGAGCGCGGTGATGATGCGCTGACGCAGCATGGGCTCAGGCGCCCTCGGGTGACACGGTGGGCGGCTGGATGCCGCCGAAGCGGCGGTCGCGGTGCACAAAGGCCGCCAGGGCGGCGTCGATCTGGGCCTCATTGAAGTCGGGCCACAGGCAGTCGGTGAAGAACAGTTCGGAGTACGCCGCCTGCCAGAGCAGGAAGTTGCTCATGCGCATCTCACCGCCGGTGCGGATGAACAGGTCCGGGTCCGGCGCGAAGGACAGGGCCATGCGACTTGAAAGCCAGGCTTCGTCCACATCCTCGGGCTTCATGCCCTGTGCGATGGCGTCGCGGCAGGCCTGCACCACGTCCCAGCGGCCGCCGTAGTTGAAGGCCACGGCCAACGTGATGCGCGAGTTGTTCTCGGTCAGTTTTTCAGCGTGTTCCCAGGCCTGGCGCAGTTTGTCCGACACGGCCGAGCGGTCACCGACGATGCGTATGCGCACGCCATCACCAGCCATCTTGGCCAGGTACTTGGACACGGCCACCAGCACCAGGCTCATGAGACCGGAGACTTCTTCGGTGGGTCGCTTCCAGTTCTCGGACGAGAAGGCGAAGACGGTGAGGTATTCCACCCCGCGGTCGGCAAAGGTGTTGACGGCCTTCACCAGCGCGTCCACGCCCGCCTTGTGGCCGAAGAAGCGCGGCATGTAGCGCTTGCGCGCCCAGCGGCCATTGCCGTCCATCACCACCGCCACGTGGCGGGGCACCTGGGGCTGCGAGGCATCGGCACGCGGCGCGTGCGTGGCAGCGACGGAAAGGTCGGTCATCCGGGAGTCAGCGCATGCAAGTCGTGACCATGGCTTCAGACTGCCATGACCTCGGCTTCCTTGCCCTGCACCAGCTTGTCGATCTCGGCGATGACACGGTCCGTCAGGCGTTGCACTTCGTCCTGCGCGCGGCGCTCGTCGTCTTCGCTGGCTTCCTTGTCCTTGAGCAGCTTCTTCAGGTGCTCATTGGCTTCGCGGCGGATGCTGCGCGCGGCAATCTTGGCTTCTTCGCCCGCATGGCGCACAACCTTGCTCAGTTCCTTGCGGCGCTCTTCCGTCAGCGCAGGCATGGGCACACGCAACAGGTCACCTTGCGACGAAGGGTTCAGACCCAGCTCGGATTCGCGGATGGCGCGCTCGATCTTCGCGCCCATGCCCTTTTCCCAGGGCTGGACCGTGATCGTGCGTGCATCCAGCAGCGTCACGTTGGCGATCTGGCTGATCGGTACCAGGGAGCCGTAATACTCCACCTGCACTTGGTCCAGCAGGCCCGGATGGGCACGGCCTGTGCGGATCTTGTGCAGTTCGCTCTTGAAGGCCTCGATGGACTTGCCCATCTTCTGTTCGGCCGTCTTCTTGATGTCGGGAATGGTGTGAGCCATGGTGGTCAATCCTCAAGTCCGTCTTCAGACGTGCACCAGGGTGCCTTCGTCTTCGCCCTGCACCACACGCTGCAGCGCGCCGGGTTTGAAGATGCTGAACACCTTGATGGGCAGGTTCTGGTCGCGGCACAGCGCAAAGGCCGTGGCGTCCATCACCTGCAGGTTCTTGGCAATTGCCTCGTCGAAGGTGATGGTCGTGTAGCGCGTGGCCGTCGGGTCCTTCTTGGGGTCGGCGCTGTAAACACCATCGACCTTGGTTGCCTTGAGAACGATTTCGGCACCGATTTCCGCACCGCGCAGCGCGGCAGCCGTGTCGGTGGTGAAGAAGGGGTTGCCCGTACCGGCCGCGAACACAGCTTGACAGCTTCGG
>JANOAM010000638.1:0-9616 GCA_031411215.1 Betaproteobacteria bacterium | reverse complement strand
TCAGACCCGCTGACCGAAGCCACCGCGTCCACGGTGGGCAGCGTGCCGGCGCGGGCCTTTTGCGTTTCCAGCTGGGCCACTTCCAGGCCCACGCGCGCGCGGCGCACGGTGGGGTGCTGCTGGTCGCCCACGGTGACCCATTCTTCGGCGTTGGCGGGCACGGGTGAGGGCAGCACGACCGGCACCAGCAACGGCTTGGGTTCGACGTTGCTGCGGCCGACCAGGGTGTCCAGGTTGACGCGTTTGGTGCGCAGGTCGTTTTCAGCCGCGATCTCTTGTGCGGTCGCCTGATCGAACTTGGCCTGGGCCTCACGCGCGTCGGTGATGGTGGCGGTGCCGACTTCGAAGTTGCGCTTGGCCGAAGCCAGCTGTTCCGTGATGGCGGCCTTGTTGGCGCGTGTGGTGGACAGCGCGTCCTGCGAGGCCAACACGTCAAAGTAGGCCTGGGCCACACGCAGTATCAGGTCCTGTTCGGCCGCGTCCAGGTCGGCCTGCGCGGACACCAGCGACTTGCGGGCCTGGTCCATGGTGACGCCGTTGGCACGGTTGAAAAGCGGGTACCGGCCGTTCACCGCGGCCGACGCCGTGGTGCCGGTCTTGGCGCTGGGCAGGGTGGGGGAGTCTGTGACGGCCCCGCTGACACCGGCCGTCATGGACGCGCTGGGGCGGCCCAGCGCGTAGGACTGTTCGGCTCTGAATTCCGCACTGGCGGCGTTGGCCTTGGCGGCCAGGTAGGTGGCGTCAAAGCCGCGGGCGGCGTCGTACAACTCCTGCAGGCTCTGTGCAGCGGCCAGGCCTGGCAGGGCGGCGACCATCAAGGCGGCCAGAGAGGCCTTGGCAAAAGGGGCCAGCCGGGGAGCAAAAAACGAACGCATGCAGATTCCTTGGGGTGAGATCGGGGCGGGCTTTGAGTCAGGCGTTCAGTACCGGGCCACGGCACTGTCGACCTGCGTGGACCCAGCGTCCACGCCGTCGGCGAGGTTGTACACAGGGGCATGGTGCTGGCGCAGCAGGAATGCGACGACCTGCGCGCTGCGGGCCCCGTGATGGCAGATACAGACGATGGGCTGCGACCGATTCACAGGTTCAAGTCCCTCGGCGCGGTGATGTGCAGCGATTCCATTGCGGCTTCAGAAGTGGGCACTAGAAGTGGGCTTTAGAAGTGAAACCGCGTCGGCTCGGCGAAGCCTTCCAGGCGCGGCGCGACGGTGTCGAACAGTTCGCTCTGCGCCCAGGACGCGTCGCCGGTGCGGGTGAAGAGACGCGCGTGCATGACGGGTTCTTCGCCCACGATGGCGGCCAGGCGGCCACCTTTCTTCAGCTGCTCCAGCAGTGCACGCGGCACATCGGGCACGGACCCGCTGAGCAGGATGGCGTCAAAGGGCCCGTCCTGCGGGCGGCCCGCACTGCCTTCGGCGGCGGACACGTCCACCACGTGCACGTTCACCAGGCCATTGCGCTGCAGGTTGGCACGTGCAAGGCGGGCCAGGTCCGGCCGGCATTCCAGCGTGGTGACGTTGAGGCCGCGGTGGGCCAGCAGCGCGGCCATGAAGCCGCTGCCGGTGCCGACTTCCAGCACATGTTCATGACGCTGCACCTGCAGGGCCTGCAGCAGGCGCGCTTCGACCTTGGGTTCCAGCATGCAGGGGCCGAAGGCGTCGCCGGTGATCAACGGCACCTGGGTGTCGACAAAGGACAGGGCGCGGTGAGCGACTGGTACAAAGTCCTCACGGCGCACCGTGGACAGCAGCGACAGCACGGCAGGGTCCAGCACCTGCCAGGGCCGGATCTGCTGTTCGATCATGTTGAAGCGGGCGAGTTCGGTGTCCATGATGGGTGCGGTCTTTGGTACGGTAGTGGGTATCAAGGGGCGGGGCCGATCAATTCTATGAGGTCGCTTCGACAGCAACCGGGCCAGCCTTGCCACCCAGTTTGCGTTTGGCCCAGACCGCGAAGGTGTCCAGCCAGCAGTAGATGACGGGCACCACCACCAGGGTCAGCAGCGACGAGGTGATGACCCCGCCGATGACGGCCTGACCCATGGGCGCACGCTGCTCGGAGCCTTCGGTGAGCGCAAAGGCCAGCGGCACCATGCCGAAGACCATGGCCAGCGTGGTCATCAGGATGGGCCGCAGCCGCACACGCGCGGCTTCCAGCAGCGCGGCGTTGCGTTCCATGCCTGCTTCACGCGCACGGATCGCAAAGTCCACCAGCAGGATGGCGTTCTTGGTGACCAGCCCCATCAGCATCACTACGCCGATGACGGAGAACATGTTCAGCGTGCTGCGGAAGGCCAAGAGCGCCAGCACCACGCCGATCAGCGTCAGCGGCAGGCTGCTCATCAGCGCCAGCGGCTGCAGGAAGCTCTTGAACTGGCTGGCCAGGATCATGTAGATGAAGATGATGGCCAGGCCCAAAGCGCCCACCGCATAGCCAAAACTTTCCTGCATGTTCTTGGTGCTGCCACCAAAGCTGTAGCGGTAGCCCGGCGGCCAGGCGATGCTGTCCAGCACCGTGCGGATGTCGGCCGACACCTCACCGCTGCTGCGGCCCAGGGCGTTGGCGTCGATGTTGACTTCGCGGTTCAGGTCACGCCGGTTGATCTGGTTGGCGCCGGTGGAGCCGCGCACGTCGGCCACCTGGGACAGGCGCACCACACGCGCGCTGCCGTCGCTGTTGCTGCCCACCACCAGGGGCAGGCTGCCCAGGTCGGCGTCGGCGTCACGCGCGTCGGGCGCCAGGCGCAGACGCACGTCGTAGTTCTCGCCGTCGCTGGCGCGCCAGCTGCCCACCGACGTGCCGGCCAGCATGGTGCGCAGTGTGTTGGCCAGGCCGTTGACGTTGAGGCCCAGGTCGGCGGCGGCGTCACGTTTCACATCGACGGAAAGGGTCGGCTTGTCGGGCTTGAGCGTGCTGTCCAGGTCCACCAGGCCCGGGATTGCACGCAGGCGTGGCATCAGCTGGTTGCTGATGCGTTCCAGCTCGCGCAGGTCCGTGCCCTGCACGCTGAAGACGATGCTCTTGCCGCCGCCCAGGTCGGTGACGCCGATGTTGGTGACCGTGACGCCGGGGATGCGGTCCAGCCGAGCACGGAAAACCGGCGTCAGGTCGGCGATGCTGCGTGTGCGGTCCTTGCGGTCCTGCAGGCGCACATAGACCGAGCCGTAGATCTTGCCGGCCGCAAAGCCGCTGTTGATGGTGGTGACGGTGTGGCGCACCTCGGGCAGTTCGCGCAGCGCGGCGTCGATCTGCTTGGCGCGCGTTTCTGTCACCTCCAGCGACGAGCCCACGGGTGTGTAGAAGTTGATCTGCGTCTCCGAGAAGTCGGCCTTGGGCACGAATTCCTTGCCCACCGCGCCCAGCATCAGAACAGCCAGCACGAAGGTGGCAATGGCGATCAGCACGGTCTTGATCTGGTGCTTCAGCGCCCAGGCCAGGATCCATTGGTAGCCGTCGGACAGCTTGATCGTGAGCCGGTCGAACCACATGGTGACGCGGCCCAGGGTCTTGTCGTAGAGCGTGCGCCGCTGGTCGCCCAGGTGCGAGCCGGTGAGCGCTTGCGGGTCGTGCCAGATGCTGGACAGCATCGGGTCCAGCGTGAAGCTGACGAACATGCTGATGAGCACGGCCGCGACGATGGTGATGCCGAACTCGTGGAAGAACTTGCCCACGATGCCGCCCATGAAGCCGATGGGCAGGAACACCGCCACGATGGACAGCGTGGTGGCCAGCACGGCCAGGCCGATCTCGTTGGTGCCGTCCAGCGCGGCTTGCTTGGCCGTCTTGCCCATCTGCACATGGCGCACGATGTTCTCGCGCACGACGATGGCGTCGTCGATCAACAGGCCCACGCACAGGCTCAGCGCCATCAGCGTGATGCCGTTGATGGTGAAGCCGAAGATGTACATGAACAGGAAGGTGCCGATCAGCGCGATGGGCAGGGTCAGGCCCGTGATGACGGTGCTGCGCCAGCTGTTGAGGAACAGGAAGACGATCAGCACCGTCAGCGCCGCGCCTTCGATCAGCGTGCGCTGCACGTTGGCCACGCTGACGCGGATGCTGCGCGAGTTGTCGCGGTTGATTTCGGTGCGGATGTTGGCCGGCGTCAGCGCCTTGGCTTCGTCCAGTGCCTTCTTCAGGCCGTCCACCACCGCGATGGTGTTTTCGCCCTGGCTCTTCTGCACGCTGAGCAGCACGGTGCGTTGGCCGTTGTAGAGCGCCAGGCTTTCCACTTCCTGCGGGCCGTCCACCACGTCGGCCACCTGCCACAGCTTGACGATGCTGCCGCTGGCTTTGCGCACCACCACGATGTCGCGGAATTCACGCGGTGTCTTCAGCCGCGCGTTCATCTGCACCACACGGTCCTGTTCGCTGGACCGGATGTTGCCCAGCGGCAGTTCCTGGTTCTCGCTCTTCAGCGCCGCGGCCACCTGGTCGGTGGTGATGCCCAAAGCCTCCATGGCCGCGGGTTTCAGGTTGATCGCGATCTGCCGCGCCACGCCGCCCACCACGGTGACAGCGCCGACGCCGCGCACGTTCTCCAACTTCTTCTGCAGCACCTGGCTGGCCCAGGTGGTGAGTTCCTGCTGCGATGTCTTGCTGTCCTTGGCCAGAATGGCCACGTTGAAGATGGGCTGCGCAGAAGGGTCGAAACGTGAGATGCGTGGTTCCTTCACCTCGTCGCGCAGCAGCGGGCGTATCAGCGCCACCTTTTCGCGCACGTCGTCGGCGGCTTTGCGGCCGTCCACGTCCAGGTTGAATTCGATGATGACGACCGAGACACCTTCGTAGGAGCGCGAGGACAGCGCGCTGATGCCGGCAATGGTGTTGACGGCCTCTTCAACCTTCTTGGTGACTTCCGCTTCCACGATCTCCGGGCTCGCGCCCGGGTAGTCCATCGACACCACGACGGTGGGGAAGTCGATGTTGGGGAACTGGTCCAGGCTCAGCCGCTGGTAGCTGAACAAGCCCAGCACCACAAAGGCCAGCATGACCATGACGGCCATGACGGGGTTGCTGATGGAAACGCGTGTGAACCACATGGCGTGGCCTTTAGCGGCTGGCCGCGCTGGCCGGCGCCGCAGCCGGAGCCGTGGTGCTGCCGGGCAACTTCAGCAAGGTGCCTTCGCGCAAGCTGCCCACAGTGCCGCGCAGCACAGGTGTGCCCGCCTGCACGCCGGCGATGACTTCCACGGCGGCTTCCGTGCTGTTGCCCATGCGCGCGTCGCCACGCAGGCCCAGCGTCACGGGCAGCGCTTGCGCCTTGCCGTCAATGACCGCCAGCACGTAGGGCTTGGCCTGGTCAAAGCGCAAGGCCGAAGCCGGCACCACCAGTGCCTGGCGTCGTTGCAACTCCACTGAACCACGGGCGAAAAGGCCTTGTCGCAAGCCGGCGGTTTGTGGGCCGGGCTGCAGTTCCAGGTAGGCCGACACGGTGCGCGTGCCGGTTTGCGCGGCCGGGTTGATGCGCACCACCTTGGCGGCCATGGGCTGGGCCAGGCCGTCGATTTCCACGCGTGCGGTCTGGCCCACACGCAGCTGCACCACGTCTTCCGGCGCGACGGAGGCTTCCAGTTCGATGCGGCTCAGGTCCACGATTTCCACGATGCGACCGTCCAGCGGCACCCGCTCGCCCGGCTGCACCAGACGCTGCGACACCAGGCCCGCGATGGGCGCGCGCACCTCGCTGTCGGCCACGGCCTTGCGCGCGATCTCCGCAGCCGCCTGCGCGGCCTGCAGCGTGGACTGCGCGCCCGAGCTGCTGCTGATGGACGTGTCCAGCGCCGTGCGCGAGATGAAGCCCTGGTCCACCAGCGCCTTGTTGTTGTCCAGCGTGCGTTTGGCGATGTCCAGTTGCGACTGCGCGGCGGCCGCCTGGTCCTCGGCCTGCTTGAGGCGCAAGCGGTATTCGGTGGCGTCCAGCTGGCCTATCAGTTGGCCGGCGCTGACGCGGTCACCTTCGCGCACGGTGAGGCTTTTCAGTTCCGCAGCCACCTTGGCCTTGACCACCGCGCTCTGCACCGCACGAAGGCCGCCGTTGACGGCCAGCAGGCCCACCAGTTCGGCTTGCGAGACGGTGACGATGTCACCGGCGGTCAGTTCCAGCGCCTGCGGAGGCGCCGACGCGGCAGTGGCCGGGGCGAAGGTTGCGGAAGCGGCCTTGCGTGCCATCAAGACACGGGCCCCCAAGGCCAGCAGGCCCAGTGCGACAACCGTGATGAGGATCCAGCGGGTTCTTTTGGTCATGCCGTCCATCAATCAGGTTTGCCCGCTTCCTTGCCCACGTCCTTGCGCACTTCAAGCCCACGCAGCACCAGGTCCAGGTGGGTGTTGACCATCAGCGTCGGGTCCATCTCCGGGCCGCGTATGGGGCAGGCGCCGAATGAATGGCGGTGCACGGCCATGAAGATCAGCGGGGCCATCAGCGCGTGCGCCACTTCATGCAGTGGCAGCGGGCGGAATTCGCCACTGTCGACGCCGCGTTGCAGGCAGCCGGTGAACAGGCGGTCGGCCGGGATGATGACCTCGTCGGTATAGAACTGCGCCAGTTCGGGGAAGTTGCGCACCTCGGCCAGCACCACCTTGTGGATGCCCGCGGCCGGCGTGTTGCCTATGCGTTCCCACCAGGTGTGCAGCAGGAAGGACAGCAGCTCCGAACTGCTGCCCTCAAAGCTGGCGACGGCGGCCTCGCCTTCGGCAATCAGGGCGGACAGGTTCTGCCGCACGACGGCCTTGAACAGTTCTTCCTTGCTGGCGTAGTACAGGTACAGCGTGCCCTTGGACACGCCCGCGCGCTGCGCGACTTCTTCGGAGCGTGTGGCCGCAAAGCCTTTTTCGACGAACAGGGCCAGTGCTGCGTCCAGCAGTTCCTGCGGGCGGGCTTCCTTGCGGCGTTGGCGGGGGCCGCTTTCGGGGTGGTGGGGAACGGCGCTCATTTTTAATGACTGACTAGTCAGTAATCTTAGGCGCCGCGCCGCGCGGGGTCAAGCCTGTGGGCCGGAATTGTCGCCCCACGCAGGCCGGGGGGCGGGGGCGCAGCGCCCGCTGGCTATCATCCGCCGCCGTTTCGCCCCGCCCGTTCGCTCTCAACCCCGTTTGCACTGCCACCCTGGAGCACGCCCGCTTGGACACCATCCTTCTCATCAAGGCCGCCATCATGGGCGTGGTGGAAGGCCTCACGGAATTCCTGCCGGTGTCGTCCACCGGACACCTGATCCTGGCCGGGTCCCTGCTGGACTTCAACAACCCCAAGGGCAAGCTGTTCGAGATCGTCATCCAGTCTGCGGCCATCCTGGCCGTGGTGTGGGAATACCGGGTGCGCATAGGCAGCGTGCTGGCCGGCCTGGGGCACGACGCCAAGGCGCGGCGGCTGGTGCTGAACGTGGCCATTGCCTTCATGCCGCTGGCCGTGCTGGGCCTGCTGTTTGGCAAGGTGCTGAAGGCGAACCTGTTCAACGCACCCACGGTGGCGACGACCTTCATCCTGGGCGCGTTTGTCATCCTGTGGGCCGAAAAGCGCACGCACGCCGTGCGTGTGCACAACGTGGACGACATGAGCGGTCTGGACGCGCTGAAGGTGGGCATCGCCCAGGCCTTTGCGCTGATCCCGGGCACCAGCCGGTCGGGCGCCACCATCATCGGCGGCATGCTGTTTGGCCTGAGCCGGCAGGTGGCGACCGAGTTCACCTTCTTCCTGGCCATCCCGACGCTGACCGTGGCTGGCGCCTATTCGCTCTACAAGGAACGGGCGCTGCTGTCGGCTGACGACCTGGGCATGTGGGGCGTGGGCATGCTGGCGTCCTTCGTGTCGGCCTTCCTGTGCGTGCGCTGGCTGCTGCGCTACGTGTCCACACATAGCTTCGTGCCCTTTGCCTGGTACCGCATCGCCTTCGGGCTGGTGGTGCTGGTGACCTGGTGGACAGGGCTGGTCAACTGGGTCGATTGAAGAGCAGATCCCAGACACCGTGGCCCAAGTTGAGGCCGCGTTTCTCGAATTTGGTCAGCGGCCGCCAGTCCGGCTTGGGTGCGTAGCCCGCCGCGGTGTTGCGCAGGCCGGGTTCGGCCGACAGCACGTCCAGCATCTGTTCTGCATAGTGCTGCCAGTCGGTGGCGCAGTGCAGGTAGCCGCCGGGCGCGATGTGCTGCACCAGCTTGGCGATGAAAGCGGGCTGGATCAGCCGCCGCTTGTGGTGCCGCTTCTTGTGCCAGGGGTCGGGGAACCAGATGTGCACACCGGCCAGGCTGGCGGGCGGGATCCTGTCGCGCAGCACCTGCACGGCGTCGTCCTGGAAGAGGCGCAGATTGTCTAACTGGCGTTCTTCAATGCGCTGCAGCAGCGCGCCCACGCCGGGTGGGTGGACCTCAATCCCGATGAAGTCCCAGTCCGGCTGCGCAGCGGCCACCTCGGCCGTGGCGTCGCCCATGCCGAAACCGATCTCCAGCACGCGTGGAGCGTGGCGGCCGAAGGTGGTGTCCATGTCCAGCGGCGCTGCGGCAGATGGCAGCACATAGCGCGGCGCCAGTTCCACCAGAGCGCGCTGTTGTCCGGTGCCCATGCGGCCCGCGCGGACAACGAAGCTGCGGATGGGTGGTCGGGCCGGTGGCGTGCTGGTGGTGGTCATGGCGGCTGATTTTGCCTATGCCCGCACGCGTAGCATCGCCGCCCGATGAGACTGCTCCGCGCCGCGACCCTGCTGCTGATGCTGGCCTGCGGCCACGCCGGGGCTGGACCCTGGGAGGCGCGCAGCGCGCAAGGCCTGGTGCTGCGGCTAGAGCAGGACTCCTTTCGCACCCGCGATGGCTACCTGCTGAGTCGCCGCTACCCGGATGGCGCACTGGACACGCAGTTCGGCGAGCAAGGCAGCACGGTCTTCACACTGGGGCCTGACAACGAGGGCCCCGCCGCACTGCGGCTGGACGCACTGGGGCGTAGCTGGGTGGCGGGTGCATCGGCAGGCCGTGGCGACGACCTGCAGGCCGTGGTGCTGCGTTTCGGGCCGCTGGGGCAGTTGGACCGCGGCTACGGCCTTGCCGGACGTTCGGCAACACGGCCGGGTGGGCACGCCGCGCGTGCAGTGGACCTGGCACCGCAGGTCGATGGCAGCACCTATGTGGCGGGCATCGTGACCGACGCCAACGGCCAGGAACGCAGCGGCTGGTGGCGGCTGCTGCCAGACGGTTCGCTGGATCGCAGCTTCGGTCTGGGCGGGCTGTGGGCCGACAGTGGTGCCGGCAGCACGGAGGTGCTCTCCATCGAAGGCGTCGCTGAAGGGGCGACTCGGCTGCGCCTGCGCCGTGGCGTCGGGTCTGATGCGCCGATTGAAGAGTGGCTCCTGCCGGCAGGCAGCCGCATGCCGCAGCGCGCGGTGGCGGTCACCACCGCGCCCGTTTCCGCATTGGCGGCGCACAACGTGGCGGCGGCTCCACAGACCGCACTCCTCAGCCCTGGGGAGTCGGCTTCTGCGTCAGGCGCAGGCGCCGCGGCTCCGCAGGACGTCGCGTCCGCCCAGCCGGCGGCGCGTCTGTGGCTGTGGGCTGCCGTTTCTGTTGCCCTGGCGCTGGCCTGGTGGGCCTGGCGCCGCAGGTAACCAGCCGCTACACACCCGGGACACTCCCT
>JANOAM010000637.1:0-3529 GCA_031411215.1 Betaproteobacteria bacterium | reverse complement strand
CGCCTCGGAATCGCATCGCCTCAGCTGGGTCTACTCGGCGCAAGGAGGCCTCTGCGGGTGCCGCAAGCAGGGTAAGCGTCGAGAGGGCTATCGCCAGCGGCCAACCGACGACAGCGAGAAGCAAGTAGTAGGCGTCCACGTCGGGGTCGGTGCCGTGCCGCCATGCGATCACAGCGTCCTGAGCGACACGCGCGACGCTGGTCAGCGCTGCAAGCATGCTCACGACGAGCATGCCTCGGGCGAGCTGGCTGCTTGTTGCGGCGGAATGGTCAGGCATGGCAAGCGTCGGCGGCTGTGGGCCAGCGCCTTGCTCGGTACGGGTCATGCTGCACCTTCCCGTAACCACTGCATGTGCGCGTTGGCAGCTTTATCCCAACTCCAGGCGCGCGCTGCGAAGGCGGCGCAGTCCCGCCGGTGCGCCATCACTTCAACCTTTGGGCGTGTCAATGAATCGTCGATGGCTGCGATGCCGAGCTGTGCTTCGTGACCAAGTCTGTCAGTCAGTTCTACCCACAAGTCGTGTGGGGCTGTAGAGCCTGCGGCGATCTTGGCCGTCATACACGCCGGCAGCCCGCAGGCCATGGCCTCTTGCACCACCAGCGGAAAGCCTTCGGATTCGCTAGGCAGGACCAGCAAGTCGGCAGCGCGGTAGTAGCTCACCAACCCGGCCTGTGGCATGGGCCCCAGTACACGCACACTTGGAAGTCCCCAGCCTGCTGGATCCTCCGGGCCCTGGCCGATCAGGCACCACTGCCAATCCGGTCGCAAGGCGGCCATCGCACGCACGATGGACAGGCGCTTGACAGCGACGAAGCGGCCCACGAACAGGATCAGGGGTCGCAGCGGATCGAACCCCAGTGCAGCACGTTGCGAAGCCGGTTCGTTTGGTGATGGGCAAAACAGGGTCGTGTCGACGCCATTGGGAACGTGGTGGAACGTCGGCGCCGGGCCAAGCAGAGACTCGAAGTAGGTTCTGACGACCGGGCTGATGAAGGCGACTCCGGCAGCGGGCCTGAGCACTGACCACGCACCCAGCCGATTGGCCGCCCCCAGCAGCGGTCGCAGCAAGGGTGGAAGTGGCCTCTGGCCGATGTGCTGTGTCACCACGAATCGCTTGCGGTGCCTTCGCGCCAGCCATGCAGCGGCGAGGCTGCTTGCGTAGATGCAGTCATGCAAGTGCAGGGCATCACTGGCTTTGACGAGCCGGCTGAGTTGCGCCAACGATGCCGGACTCCACAAGGGGTAAGGCATCCCGCTCAGGCGTTCGATGCCGTTGAACGTTCGCATCGGCACGCATCGCACGCCGTCCAGTTCTGGTGGTTTGTCGGTATCGCTGGCGCACCAGACCACCGTGCAGCCACCCGCAGCCATGCGTGCTGCCAATTGGCCAGCGACGATCTCCACCCCGCCCCGATGTGCCGGATAGAAGTGGGTTACGAGAACAATCTGCATGCCATTTGGGTTCGCTTCAACACTGCATCGCTGCAAGCGATCATTCCTCGCTCCATGGCATCCGGTAGCGACCCGGCGGCTTGTCGCACTGGACCACGAATTTCCCTACGCGAATATCGGCGACGCTGCCGATGGATCGATGGTTGAGTGCGCGAAAGTATTTGTATGTGACGTCGTCTGGGCCCCGCACGCTGATCAGCGTGTCCATGCTGGGGTACCAACGACTGGCCATTCCTTCGAACTCGCGGGTCACGCCGCCGCCTGGTGGAAAGAACCTTGGGCACCGTCGTTCGACCGCTTCGAAAACGTCTGACCATTGCGATGCTGGCGGCGGCTTTGCGATCGCAGCGACGCGGTCAGCGTCGGAGTAACTCATCGGGCAGAACCAGAATCCTCGCTCCGGCTCCTTCGGCACCGTGCCTGGCTGAGAAGTCATCGCCATGCCCCCACTGACCCGGGGCAGGGTTGACCGCAGCACCGTGCAGGGCTGTCCGTTCAGGGCCAGCCCATAGGTAGTCAGCGACTGGCCCAGGAGCTTGCGCAGTTCGACATCGGGCTGGTTGTCCTTGTCCGACCAGCCGCCCGGAATCGGGATGACAAGCAGCTTGGGCAGCGCACTCGAAAGCAGTTCCACGACGGACGCGTACTCGTGCGCTGCTGGGGAAATGTCGCGCTGCCCGACCAGCTGAGCCCATCGCGAGTCGGGATGAAACCGCGGCACCAGAACGGAGTATGCGTTGACGCTCGCCATGATGAAGACCGCCGGACGGTGACGCAGCGCGGACTCCTCGATGTCAATCCCTGGCCCGCTGACCCAGTCGGCTCTGCCCCACACATCTGGCTTGTACGTGCTGGCAAGCGCTGCCGCCTGAAGCCCGCCGATCAGCACCAGCGTGGCCCAGCGAAAAGGCTTCGTGCCCGGCAGGCCACGCCAGGCCAGCAGGATCAGCGGGCCGAGCAGGAGCAACGCCGAAAGGAAATAGCGGCCGTTACCGATGACGAAGGTCCACAGATAGAAGCTCAGCCAGAAGGCCATCAGCAGACGCCAGGTTTCAGCGGTCAGCCTCCCCTTCAGCGAACCAAAGACTGCGCCGATGAACAGCAGGGCGATCAGGAACGTCGGGCGCAGGTCGGGCGCCATGAATTCCACGTACAAGAACGCCGACGGGTCGGCCATCAGGAAGGGCCGGAGCAGCCACTCAAGAAACACGTCTGGCGTGAAGCGGTCCATGTGATCGGGGCAGGAGGATCAGTGGCCCATGAGCGGGTACAGCGGATGACCCATGTTCGTCCACAACTGCATCCCCCACGGCGCGTACGCCACCAGAAAGCCTATGGCAGCGCCGCCCCACAGGCACAAACCTCTGCGCGGCGACAGGTAGGGTGACCGGGTTTCGAACCACCACAGCAGCAGCAGCGGCGCGAAGATCGCGTTGGACAACTTGAAGGCCACAGACACCCCGAACATTGCCCCCATCGCCAGCAGTCGCCGGTCGCTGGCAGCGGGCTTCAGTGCGATGGCCACCGCCCAAAGCAGCGGCGCCGCAGCCAATAGGTCGTTCGCCGTCGTTTGCAGTGAAGCCCACAGCACGATGCTCATCGAGGCAAGCACGCAGGCAGCCACGCGCTCGGCCGCCACCTCCGTTGCACCACGTTCCTGGGGCAACAGCCGGTATGCCGCCAGCCACACGGGTGGCATCACACAAACCGCCTGTGAGGCAGCCCAGGTCGCGGCAACCCACGCGCCCTGGGCGTCGAGCAAGGCCATGCGGTAGACGGGCCAGTAGAGGTACGGGTACTGGTAGGTCTGCCCGCTGGCGGCCAGCACGTCCAGATGCCAGCGTGGGTGCTCGGCCGTCATGCCCAGATAGACCTGGTGGTTGATGGCGTCCCAGCTCCATCCCAGGTGGCCGTTCATCAGGGGAAGGCTGGCCGCCGCCACTGCCGCCAGCAGAGTGACTGCAAGCAGTTCAAACCAGTGGCTGCGGCTCATGCGTCGCTGCTCGGCCAGCCCACGCGGAGTCGGCCCGATGCCGGCAGCGGCCGGCTGGCATCAAAGGCGCTTCGCATCGCGGCA
>JANOAM010000636.1:0-1958 GCA_031411215.1 Betaproteobacteria bacterium | reverse complement strand
GGCACCGCCAGGTCGATCAGCTTGGGGTGCGGCAGGCCCAGGTTGCGCATGTAGCCGGTGAAGTCGCCGACGTTGCTGTCGCCGCCCAGGCGCGGGTTGTACAGGCGCTCTTCGGCCACGCTGCTGACGGTGAGGCCGCGGTAGTCGTGCCCGGGGTAGACCAGGCAGCCAGGCGGCAGGCTGAAGATCTGTTCGTGCACCGACGCATAGAGTTGCGGTGCACTGCCTTGCTGGAAGTCCGTTCGGCCGCAGCCGCGGATCAGCAGTGCGTCGCCGCTGAAGGCCATGCGCAGGTCGTCCAGCACGTAGGTCATGCAGCCGTTGGTGTGGCCCGGTGTGGCGCGGGCCTGCAGGTGGCGGGTGCCGAAGTGCACCGTGTCGCCGTGGTGCAGCAACCGGTCGGCGCTCGCCGCACCGCCCTGCGCCGACAACAGGATGCGGCTGCCGCAGCGCTGGCGCAGCAGCCAGGCGCCGGTGACGTGGTCGGCATGGACGTGGGTTTCCAGCGTGGCGGTGAGCGTGAGACCCAGTTCGCGCAGCAGGGCAGCGTCACGGCCGGCGTGTTCGAAGACGGGGTCTATGAGCACCGCTTCCCCGCCGTCTGCCAGCAGGTAGGTGTAGGTGGACGAGACGGGGTCGAAGAGCTGGCGGAAGATGAACATGTTGCTGCGTCCTTGCCGGGGTCAGGCGCGGGGCCTGTCGTGCAGCGCCATGCCGGCGAGCATGGCGGAGCAGAAGATCCAGGCTTCGCTCATGCCCGCGCCCAGTGCCACCACGGCCGGGCCCGGGCAGAAGCCCGCGATGCCCCAGCCGGCGCCGAAGAGCACGCCGCCCAGGATCAGCGGGCGGTTGATGGCGGTGGCGGTGGCCCAGCCCATGGCGTCGCCGCTGAGGGATGTCTTGCGACGACGCAGCAGCGCATAGCCCAGGCTGGTGACGGCGACGGCACCGCCCATCACGAAAGCCAGGCTCGGGTCCCAGCGGCCGAAAAGGTCCAGGAAGCCCTGGACCTTGGCCGGGTTGGTCATGCCGCTGGCCAGCAGGCCCAGGCCGAACACCAGGCCGCTGGCAAACGCAAAGAGCAGGCGGTTCATCAGGCGATCACTCCCAGCAGACGCAGCACGGCCACGGTAACCACGCCCGTGCCCATGAAGGCCAGCACGTTGGCCAGCGACCGCAGTGAGCCGCGGCTCAGCCCACACACGCCATGTCCGCTGGTGCAGCCGTTGGCCATGCGCGTGCCGTAGCCCACCAGCAGGCCGGCCAGCACCAGCCCCAGCGGGCCGGTCACGGACCGGGCCGCGGGCAGCGGAGCAAAGACCTGCCACACCCACGGCGCCACCAGCAGCCCGGCGACAAAGAGCACACGCACCATTTCCGGTGCCAACGGCCGCCTGCGCAGCAGCGCGTCGAGTGGCGCGGCCACCAGGGTGGTGATGCCGGCTATGCGGCCATTGCCCGCCATGTAGAGCACGGCCGCACAGCCGATGAGCAAGCCCCCGGCGAGTGCGCTGCCGGGGGAGAACTGGGTCCAGGCGATGTCCAAAGGGGTGAGGGTGCGGGTGGAGAGGGCGCAAGACTGCCACAAGTGCGGGCCAGGGTGCTGTTGGCTACTGTTGGCTACGATGCGCGCACCCCAGCCGACCCGAGACCTGCGATGCCCCTGCTCCTGACCGCGTGGCGCCGACGCGAAGCCTTGGCTGCTCTCGCCGGCTTGGCCCTGTCGCCTGCACTGCGCGCGGCCGACGTACCGCTGCCCGTGTTCGACGCCCACCTGCAGTGCAGGCGACAGGGCCAAGCCGGCCAGGGCAGCCAAGGCGTCGCGTCGGCGCCACGCGGTCAGGGGCAGGGGCATCGCAGGTCTCGGGTCGGCTGGGGTGCGCCCATCGTAGCCAACAGCACCCTGGCCCGCACTTGTGGCAGTCTTGCGCCCTCTCCACCCGCACCCTCACCCCTTT
>JANOAM010000635.1:0-3070 GCA_031411215.1 Betaproteobacteria bacterium | reverse complement strand
GTGATGGTGATGATCGTGTTGTTGAACGACGCGTGCACGTGTGCGATGCCGTCCGCAACGTTCTTGCGGACCTTCTTGCTCACGCGGCGAGCGGCGGTATTGACGGGTGCCTTGGCCATGTCTTTGCTCTTTCAGTGTGCGCGGGTCAGCTTACTTCTTCAGCGCCGCAGCACTCTTCTTCGGACCCTTGCGGGTGCGTGCGTTCGTGCGTGTGCGCTGGCCGCGCACGGGCAGGCCGCGGCGGTGACGGAAGCCCCGGTAGCAGCCCAGGTCCATCAGACGCTTGATGCTGATCGACAGTTCACGGCGCAGGTCACCTTCGATGGTGATCTTGCCGATCTCGTCGCGGATCTTCTCCAGTTCGGAGTCGTTCAGGTCCTTGATCTTCTTGTTCAGCGGGACGCCCGACGCTTGGCAGATCTTCTGCGCGGTCGTGCGGCCGATACCGTAGATGGCGGTGAGACCGATCTCGGTGTGCTTGTGCGGGGGGATGTTGATACCGGCGATGCGTGCCATGTTCGTTCCTCTGGATTAACCCTGGCGCTGCTTGTGGCGCGGGTCTGTGCAAATCACGCGCACCACACCCTTGCGGCGGATGATCTTGCAGTTGCGGCACATCTTCTTGACCGAAGCGGCGACTTTCATGGTCTTCTCCTTGACCTTCCGGGTTCAGGCTTATTTGGCCCGGAACACGATGCGTGCCCGGGTCAAGTCGTAAGGGGTGAGCTCAACGGTGACCTTGTCACCGGGCAGGATGCGGATGTAGTGCATGCGCATCTTGCCGCTGATATGGCCCAGTACCACGTGGCCGTTTTCCAGCTTCACGCGGAACGTGGCGTTGGGCAGATTCTCAAGAATCTCGCCCTGCATTTGAATGACGTCGTCTTTGCTCATGTCAGCTCGCCTTGAAGTTGGCCTTCTTGAGGAGCGACTCGTACTGCTGGCTCATGACGTAGCTTTGCACCTGGGCCCAGAAGTCCATCGTGACCACCACAATGATCAGCAGCGACGTTCCACCGAAGTAGAACGGCACGTTGTACTTGAGCACCAGAAATTCAGGCAGCAGGCAGACGGCGGTGATGTAGACGGCACCAGCCAAGGTCAGGCGGCCCAGGATCCGGTCGATGTGCTTTGCGGTCTGTTCACCTGGGCGGATGCCGGGAATGAACGCACCACTCTTCTTCAGGTTGTCGGCGGTCTCGCGGCTGTTGAAGACCAGCGCTGTGTAAAAGAAGCAGAAGAACACGATCATCGCGGCGTACAGCATCACGTAGATCGGCTGGCCCGGCGACAGGCCGGCGGCGATGTCCTTCAACCAGCGCAGGCCGTCGCCCGTGGCGAACCAGCCCACGATCGTGGCCGGCAGCAGGATGATGGAGCTGGCAAAGATCGGCGGAATGACGCCGCTCATGTTGAGCTTCAACGGCAGGTGCGAGGACTGGCCCCCGTAGACTTTGTTGCCGACCTGGCGCTTGGCGTAGTTGACCAATATTTTGCGTTGGCCACGCTCCACGAACACCACCGCGAAGGTCACGCCGATCACCACCAGGATGATGAACAGGCAGGCCACGATGCTCATGGCACCCGTGCGGACCAGTTCAAACAACCCTGCCAGCGCGGCAGGCAGGCCCGCGACGATGCCGCCGAAGATCAAGATGGAGATGCCGTTGCCCAGGCCACGTTCAGTGATCTGCTCACCCAGCCACATCAGGAACATGGTGCCGGCCACCAGGCTGACCACGGTGGTCATGCGGAAACCGAATCCCGGATTCAGCACCAGACCGGCCGAGCCTTCCAGCGCCAGCGCGATACCCAGGCTCTGGAAGATGGCCAGGCCGAGCGTGCCATAACGTGTGTACTGCGTGATCTTCCGGCGCCCGGCTTCGCCTTCCTTCTTGATGGCCTCCAGCGAGGGCACCACGTAGGTCATCAGCTGCATGATGATGCTGGCGCTGATGTAGGGCATGATGCCCAGGGCAAAAACGGTGAAGCGCGACAGGGCACCACCGCTGAACATGTTGAACATGTTCAGGATGCCGCCGCTCTGACCCTTGAACAGCTGTTGCAGCTGCGTCGGGTCAATGCCGGGCACAGGGATGTGCCCGCCGATGCGGTAGACCACCAGCGCCAGGATCAGGAAGATGATGCGGCGACGCAGATCACCGAACTTCCCGCTCTTGGCCAGCTGGTTCGCGGAGGTAGCCACGTGGTGGGTGTTCCTTTAGCCCTAAGTAGTCAGACCAACGATCAGACCAGCGAGCCGCCAGCGGCTTCGATGGCGGTCTTGGCGGCGGCGGTCGCGGCGATACCCTTCAGGGCTACCTTGCGCGACAGTTCACCGGTGTTGATGACCTTGACGTGCTTGATCAGCTCGCGAACCAGGCCAGCGGCCTTCAGCGTCTGCAGATCCACTTCGTCAGCGGCCAGCTTTTGCAAGTCGGTCAAGGTGATCTCGCCGTTGTACTTCAGCTGCTGGCTCTTGAAACCACGCTTGGGCAGGCGGCGCTGCAGCGGCATCTGGCCGCCTTCAAAACCAACCTTGTGGTAACCACCGGCACGGCTTTTCTGGCCCTTATGGCCACGGCCAGCGGTCTTGCCCAGGCCCGAACCGATACCACGGCCGACACGGCGGCGCGCCTTCTTGGAGCCGTCAGCCGGCTTGATCTTGTTCAGTTCCATCAGAGCACCTGCACCAGGTAGTCCACCTTGTTGATCATGCCGCGCACAGCCGGCGTGTCTTCCAGCACCTTGGTGCTGTTGAGCTTGCGCAGCCCCAGGCCCCGAACCGTGTCGCGGTGCGACTGGCGGGTGCCATTGATGCTGCGAACCAGCTTGACAGTGAGCGTCTTCTTTTCAGACATGTGAGTTCTCCGCTGACGTGGGATCAGTTGAAGATGTCTTCAACCGACTTGCCGCGCTTGGCCGCGATTTCCGCAGGCGTGCTGCAGCGCTTGAGCGCGTCCAGCGTGGCGCGGACCATGTTGTACGGGTTGCTGGAACCCAGGCTCTTGGCGACGATGTCGGTGACACCCATCACTTCGAACACAGCACGCATCGGGCCGCCGGCGAT
>JANOAM010000634.1:0-5076 GCA_031411215.1 Betaproteobacteria bacterium | reverse complement strand
AGACGCCCCGTCCACCAGGCTGAAGGCGATGCACGCCATCGTCAGGCCCACCAGCACGTCCAGCACGCGCCAGGCCAAGGGCCGCGCGAACAGCGGCGACAGCAGACGGGCGCCGAAGCCCAGCCCCGCGAACCACAGCAGGCTGGAAAGACCCGAGCCGGCCAGGAACGCCAGCCGCTGGTCACCTGGCTGCTGCGCGCCCACCGAACCCAACAGCAGCACCGTGTCCAGGTAGACGTGCGGGTTGAGCAGGCTGATGCTCAATGCCTGCGCCACCACCGGCCGTACGGGCTGCGCTTCACCGCCACTCTGGGCGCTGAGGCTGTGCGGGCTGAAGGCACGGCGGAAGGCCGACAGGCTGTACCAGGCCAGCACCACCGCTCCGGCCACCGTGGCGGCCTGGATGAGCCGCGGCCGGTCGCCCAGCACCGCACCCAGGCCACTGACGCCGATGGACATGAGCACGATGTCCAGCACCGCACACACGGCCACCACGGCCGCCACGTGTTCGCGCCGCAAGCCCTGGCGCAGCACAAAGGCGTTTTGCGCGCCAATGGCCATGATGAGGGAGGCGCCCAGCGTGAAGCCGGTGATGAAGGGTGATGCGGCCAGTGGTGCGGCCAGTGGTGCGGGCATGCCCACAGTGTCAGGCCCCGCGGCGTGGCCGGCGCATGAAACCTGCTAATGTCGGTTCAGCAACGCTAATGGTATTGACCATGCTGGACACCCCACTTCTGCACACCTTGGCCGCCGTGGTGCGCGAAGGCAGCTTCGACCGTGCAGCCCACGCGCTGCACGTCACACCGTCCGCGGTGTCGCAGCGCATCCGCCTGGCCGAAGAGCGTGTGGGCACGGTGCTGGTGGTGCGCGGCCAGCCCTGCACGGCAACGGAGGCCGGCGCACGCCTGTGCCGCCATGCACAAACCGTGGCGCTGCTGGAAAACGACCTGCGGCGCGACCTGCCCGGCCTGGCACCCGACCCCGCCAGCCGCGGGCGCAGCACGCTGCGCGTGGCCATCAACGCGGACAGCTTGGGCACCTGGTTCGTGGATGCGATGGCCTCGTTTGCGGCCGAAGAAGACAGCTTGCTGGACGTGCTCATAGACGACCAGGACCACACGGGCACCTGGCTGCGGCGCGGCCACGTGCTGGCGGCTGTCACGTCCACCGCCACACCCGTGCAAGGCTGCAAGAGCCGCAGGCTGGGTGCGCTGCGCTACTGCGCCACAGCCAGCCCGGCCTTCGTGGCGCGCTGGTTTCCACAAGGGCTTACGGCCGCGGCACTGGCCCAGGCGCCCAGCCTGGTGTTTGACCACAAGGACCGCTTGCAGGAAGACTGGGTGCGCCGCGTTCTGGTACGCGACAAGCGCCGCGACATCACCCTGCCCGCCCACCGCCTGCCCTCACCACAGGCCTTTGTGACCGCGGCCGTGGGCGGCGTGGGTTGGGGCATGAACCCGGAGCCCCTGGTGCGCAGCCACCTGGCTGCCGGGCGCCTGGTAGAACTGCTGCCCGGTCGCCCGCTGGACGTGGCGCTGCACTGGCAGGTGGCGCAGTTGCCCATGACCCAGCTGCAGACGCTGACCCGCCATGTGCTGAAGGCGTCGGCCCGTTGGCTGCACTGAGGTACGGGAGGCCCATGCACACACTCGTCATCTTTGATTGCGATGGCGTGCTCGTTGACAGCGAGCGCCTGAGCCACACGGTTCTGTGCCAGATGCTGGACGAACTGGGTGTGCACATCGCCTTTGAAGACGCGGTCCAACGCTTCATGGGCACGTCCATGCCCACCTGCCTGGCCCGTGTGGGAGAACTGCTGGGGCAAGCACCGCCACCCGACTTTCTGGTGACCTTTGTTCAGCGCACACGCGCCGCGTTTCAGCAGAGCCTGACGCCGGTTCCGGGTGTCACCGAAGTCCTGGACAGCCTGGGCACACCCTACTGCGTGGCGTCCAATGGCAACCGGGCCAAGGTGGACTTCACCCTGGGCCACACCGGCCTGCTGCCGCGCTTCACCGGCAGGATCTTCACTGCCGACGACGTGGAGCATCCCAAGCCCGCACCGGACCTCTTCCTGCACGCGGCCGGAACGCTCGGTGCCGACCCGCTGCGCACGGCGGTGGTTGAAGACACGCCGACCGGCATCCGCGCAGCCAAGGCCGCCGGCATGACAGCCATCGGCTTTGCGGCCATGACGCCAGCCGCGCAGTTGCTGGCCGCTGGCGCCGACGCCGTGGCCGGCTCGATGGCTGAAGTGCAGGCTCTCCTGGTGGCAAACTTGCCGGCCAACGGGTTCAGTCATCAGCGCTGAGCCCTGCACCCCGCATCTTCCAAAGGAGCGTCCACATGAAGCGAGTCACCGGGATTGGCGGCATCTTCTTCAAGGCCAAGGACCCCAAGGCGCTGGGCCAGTGGTACCGCACCCACCTGGGCGTCAACGTGGAGGAATGGGGCGGCGCCGCGTTCAAATGGGTGACGCCGGAAAACCCCACCGGAACCGGCACGACCATCTGGAGCCCGTTCCAGGACGACACGTCCTACTTCTCACCGAGCAAGGCCAGCTTCATGGTGAACTTCCGGGTCGAAGACCTGCACGCCCTGGTCGCCGTGCTGCGCGAAGAGGGCTGCGATGTCGACGCCAAGGTTGACGAATCGGAATACGGCAAGTTCGCCTGGGTCATGGACCCCGAGGGCAACCGCGTGGAGCTGTGGCAAGCGCCGGACGGCCAGTAGGACATGCCGGTCTTCGTTGCGCTGCTGCGCGGCATCAACGTGGGCAAGGCCAAGCGTGTGCCCATGGCCACGCTGCGCCATTTGCTGGCCGACCTGGGCCACAGCGATGTGCAGACCTTGCTGAACAGCGGCAACGCGGTTTTTCAGGCGCGCGGTACCGCGGGTGCCGCGCACGCCAAGGCCATCGCGCAAGCCATCACTGATGCCTTGGGCTTCGAGGTGCCGGTGATCGTCAAGTCGGCCAAGGAGTGGGCGGTCATCGTGCGGGACAACCCCTTCATTGACCTGGCACAGGACCCTGCCCGCCTGCTGGTGGCCGTTACCCAGGATGCAGCCGCGCTGGCGCGCTTGAAGGCCATCGAGACCCTGGTCTCCGCGCCGGAAGCCTTCCGTGTCGGCCCGCATGCCGCCTACCTGCACTGCCCGGCCGGCATCCTGGAGAGCGAGGCCGCCACCGCCCTGCTGGGCAAGGTGGGCCAGGCGGTGACCACGCGCAACTGGGCCACCGCGCTGAAGATCCAGGCCCTGCTGCCGGATCGGCTCTAGCCCTGCGTCTGGGCTTCCACCAACTGGCCCAGCAGCACCAAGGACTGCTGCCAGCCTAGGTAGCAGCTTTCGACGGGAATCATGGCGGGGATGCCTTCTTGCGTGCAGTGCACGTCCACGCCGCAGCTGACGGGCGTCAGCACAATGGTGGTCTGCATCTCGCCGGGCAGGTTCTTGTCGTCAAAGACGGCTGTGTAGCGGATGCGCTCGCCGGGCTTCAATTCCAGGTAGGTGCCGCCAAAGGAATGGCTGTGCCCCGACGTGAAGTCGGTGAAGGACATCTGGTAGCGGCCGCCCACCACCGCGTCCATGCGCTGAACCTCCGCGGTGAAGCCGTTGGGGGGCAGCCATTTGGCCATGGCGGCCGGGGTCAGGAAGGCGCGGTAGACCCGCTCGGCCGGGCAGCGGAGAACGCGGTGCAAGGTGACAGTGCCAGTGCCAGTGCTCATGGGAGGAGACTCCAGGGTTCAGAGGACAGCCCTCTGTGTACACGACGAACGGGGCCGTGGCAGATCGACCAGCGGCACCTAACGCTGCGATGGTGCGTCATCACTCATCTCAGCGGCAATCGCCAGCAGCTGCTCGGCTGTCGGCCGGTCCCAGGCTTCGCCGTGGGTGGCAGCGGCATAGAAACGCAGCATCTCCGGCCGCACCATGGGGTGCTGCCAGCCGCTGGTCTGCAGCCGTTTGCGGATGGACGGGTGGGTGTTGCGGCGGTCCATGTCGGCCAGCAGGTCCTGCACCAGCCCGTCCTGGGTGCTGGTGGACAGGGCGGCCAGTTCGGCGGCGACCTGCTCACGCCGGCGGTTGAGCCACTCGGCCAGCCAACGGGCTTGCCGTTTGGCCTGCAGGTCACGCGCCGCAGGGCTTTGCGGGTCGTTCAGGGCGGCCGCAGCCGTGCTGCGTTCGGCGGCCCGCTTCTCGGCCTTGGCCTCTTCGGCGGGCATCAGGGACCGCAGGTAACGCAGCGGGTCACGCAGCGGCTCGGGGTAGTTCGACGCGATGCGGCGTTCCAGCGCGTCCAGCGCGCTGCCAAAAGCTTCGTCGCCGTGTTTGTGGCTAAGGGCTTCAGCGGCGTCTTCGCTGACGCCCAGGCGCCCTGCCCGCTGGATCATGCCCACGTCCACCGCCTTGGGCGCCTGACCCAGGGCCAGGC
Organism: Betaproteobacteria bacterium; assembly: GCA_031411215.1. Taxonomy (GTDB): domain Bacteria; phylum Pseudomonadota; class Gammaproteobacteria; order Burkholderiales; family Burkholderiaceae_C; genus Rubrivivax. The sequence continues at coordinate 641 of JANOAM010000634.1, read as the reverse complement.
TGGACTGCCGCTTGGGCTGGATATGGAACTGGATCTCGTCGATGAAGCGCCCTTCCCGGTGCTCGACCAGCTCCACGTCGATGTCGGTGAGCGCGTTCACCTCCGCCACGGCCAGCTTCAAGGTGTCACGCTTGAAGATGCGGTATTCCTGCTTGGCGGATCGTTCGGACGTCGGGTTGCCACTGAGCACCGGTTGCCACCAGCGCCAGTGCTGGCGCGCGGTGCGGCCGATGTCCTTGTAGCGGGTGCAGATCTCGTACAAAGCCACACCGGCGTGGGACCGCAACTGGCTGATGATTTCCAACCGCAGGCGCGCGAAGACGGTGGGCTGCAACAGCTCCTGCTTCAGGTTGACGGCATAGGACCATTCCACCCAGACCTGGCCACGTTCCTTGGTCAACCGGGCGTGGGCCAGCAGGCCGCTGACGTTCCAGCTGTTGCCTTCGCCGGTGGTGGGCGACTGCCATTCCACGGTGGTGGAGACCATCGCACGCAGGTGTTTCTTGACCAGGGCGTGGTCGTTGCTGTCGAAGTCCACGCCCTTGATCACCCGGTCCAGCGGGGCGCGGAACACCGCCCGCTCCAGGCCCTGCTCCTGCGCTTCATAGAGCAGCACGTTGTAACTCTTGCGGCCCAGCGTG
>JANOAM010000633.1:0-2102 GCA_031411215.1 Betaproteobacteria bacterium | reverse complement strand
GGAAGAGGATACGGCCCTGTCGGACGGCGACCGGACGACGCAGGCCCAGAAGCTCAAGGACGAATGGCAGAGCCTGCACGACCAGGTCAAGGCCGCCGGCGGCCTGCGCATCGTGGCCACCGAACGGCATGAGAGCCGCCGCATCGACAACCAGTTGCGCGGCCGTTCAGGCCGCCAGGGCGACCCCGGCGCCAGCCGCTTCTACCTGAGCCTGGACGACCCGCTGATGCGCATCTTCGCGGGTGACCGCGTGCGCGCCATCATGGACCGGCTGAAGATGCCCGAAGGCGAGGCCATCGAAGCCGGCATCGTCAACCGCAGCATCGAAAGCGCACAGCGCAAGGTCGAAGCACGCAACTTCGACATCCGCAAGCAGCTGCTGGAATACGACGACGTCAGCAATGACCAGCGCAAGGTGATCTACCAGCAGCGCAACGAGATCCTGGAATCTGCGAGCCTGGAAGAGCAGATCACCAACTTGCGCAAGAGCACCATGAGCGACGTGGTGCGCACCTACGTGCCCGCCGGCACGCTGGAAGAGCAGTGGGACTTGCCCACGCTGGAGCGCACGCTGCGTGACGAGTGGCAGCTGGACGTGGCCCTGAAGGCCGAGCTGGAGAAGAGCGACTCCCTGACTGACGACGACATCGTCGCCAAGGTGGTGGCCGCCGCCGACACGCACTTCAAGGCCAAGACCGACTTCGTCGGCATGGAGCAGTTCACGCCTTTCATGCGTGCCGTGCTGCTGCAAAGCATCGACAGCCACTGGCGTGAACACCTGGCCGCGCTGGACTACCTGCGCCAGGGCATCCACCTGCGCGGCTACGCGCAGAAGAACCCCAAGCAGGAATACAAGCGCGAAGCCTTCGAGCTCTTCAGCCAGTTGCTGGACGTGGTGAAGATGGAAGTCACGCGTGTGCTGATGACGGTGCGCATCCAGTCGCAGGACCAGGCCGCCGAAGCCGCGTTGGCCATCGAACAACAGGCCGCGCACCTGGAAAACGTGACCTACACGCATCCCAACGAAGACGGCAGCGTGAGCCAGGAGGCCGATGCCGGGCTCCTGAGTGAGGCGCCCGTCACCCGCGTGGGGCGCAACGACCCATGTCCGTGCGGCAGCGGGAAGAAGTACAAGTCTTGTCATGGCCGGCTTGCCTGAAAGCGATGCGGTAAGGGGTTTCACCCCCCTTGGATCGGTGTGACGGGGAAAAGGGGTGCGCGACATACTTTGTGCACCACATTCCCGCAGTCCTATCGGACTGCTACATCCATCCAAGGGTCATCGTGAAACTCAAGCACATTTTCTCCGCAATGGTCGTGGCCGGCGCGTCGGTTTCGGCGCAGGCCGGCGTGTACCTCTCTGAAGGCTTTGACAACGTGGCTGGCCTCAGCGGCTGGGCCCAGGTGAGCAACACCGTGGGCTTGGGCTCGGGTTGGTTCCAGGGCAACACAGGCATCTTCGATGCCGCGAGCGGTGCAGTGAACTCGTACGCGGCTGACAACTTCGTGGTCTCCGGCAACGCGACGTCCATTGACGAGTGGCTGATGACCCCCGTGATGACGATCGGTGGGGATTCCGTGCTCAGCTTCATGCTGCGCCTGCTGGGCGACGGCTATCTGGACACCGTCCAGGTCTATGCAAGCAACGCCGGCAGCAGCACCAATACCGCCGACTTCAATCAATTGGCCAGCTTCAGTTCGTCCGTGGACACCAACTGGGAAGCCAAGCAACTGATCGTTGGCGCCATGACCGGCCGGCTCGCCTTCCGCTATGTAGTGGCGGACACCTCGGTCGCCGGCAACTACGTCGGTCTGGACTCGGTCACCGTGGTGCCCGAGCCTGCGTCTCTGGCGCTCGTCGGGCTCGCGCTCGCCGCAGGCGTTGCTGCACGCCGCCGCCGCGCCTGACTTCGCTTTCGCTCCCGGCGCCAGAACCCTGGCGCCACCCCTGGCGGGCGCCTTTGCCACAAGCGGGGCGCCGGCCCACAACAGCATCACAAGCAGGAGAATGTTCGATGAATTCGAGGAAGTCTTCCATGCTGCGGCCCGCTCTGGCGGCCGTGGCGCTGGCTGCAGTTGGCGCGTTGCCGACAGCGGCACTG
>JANOAM010000632.1:0-5452 GCA_031411215.1 Betaproteobacteria bacterium | reverse complement strand
TTGGTGCACGAAGGACGAATTGGCGCCGTTTTCCAGCAGCCGGCGCACGAGATACGCCAGCAGGTCCCGGTGCTCGCCCACCGGCGCGTAGACGCGGCAGGGCACGCTCGCTTGTCCAGGACGGTCCGCCAGCACTTCGCGGTAGACCCCTTCGCCCATGCCGTGCAGCCGTTGCATCTCAAAAGCCGCGCCGGCGTTGCGGGCCATCTGCAGGATGGCCGCGATGGTGCCCGCGTTGTGCGTAGCGAACTGCGGGTAGATCACCGCGTGGTGGCTCACCAGCCGCGCGGCGCAGGCCAGGTAGCTGATGTCCGTGTGTTCCTTGTGCGTGAAGACCGGGTAGGCGGGCAGGCCGGCTTCCTGCGCGCGCTTGACCTCGCCGTCCCAGTACGCGCCCTTCACCAGCCGCACCATGAAGCGCAGGCCGTGCGCCTTGGCGATGCGCGCCACCTCGTCCACCACGGCGAGGGCCCGCGTCTGGTAGGCCTGCACCGCCAGGCCGAAGCCCTGCCACTGCGGGTGGTGCCGGGCGATGTGCGCGGCCAGCGTGTCCAGCAGGTCCAGCGAGAGTTCCAGCCGGTCGCTTTCTTCCGCGTCGATGGTGAGGTTCAGGTTGGCCAACGCCGCCTGGTCCACCAGGCCCTGCACACGCGGCAGCAGTTCGGCGAAGACCCGTTCGCGCTGCGCGTCTTCGTAGCGCGAAAAGAGTGCGCTCAACTTGATCGATATGCCGTCAGCCGCCATGGGCGATCCGGCCGCCTTGCCGCCTGCGATGGCGCTGATGGCGTTGCGGTAGCTGGCCAGATAACGCTCGGCATCGCGTTCCGTGCGTGCACCTTCGCCCAGCATGTCGTAGCTGAAGCGCAGGTTCTTCAGCGCCTTGCGCTGGGTTTTGCGCTGTTCTTCGGCTTCAGACATCGCCTCCTGGATCGTCCGGCCCAGCACAAACTGCCGGCCCAGCAGCTGGATGGCACGCACCGTGGCGGCCACCACGGTGCGTGAACCCAGTCGTTGCAGCGGCCCGGGCGGGTTCTCCTGGTCGGGCAGGAACTTCTTGCTCAGTGCGATGGCGCTGGCGCTGATCTGCGCCAGCATCTTGTGCGGCGAGCCTTCAGCAGCACCGTCGAAGTCGCCACGGCCCAGCTGGTCGGCGGTCAGCGCGATGGCGGTTTCGGCGTCCGGCACACGCAGCAGCGCTTCGGCCAGGCGCATCAGGGCCAGACCCTCGGCGCTGCTGATGGGGTATTCGCGCAGCAGGCTTTCCATGGCCCAGAAGGGTGCGGGCTTGTCGCGCACGGCCTGCACCCAGGGGCGGGCCTGGGCCAACACCGCTGTCCAGTCCAGTCGGCCTTTCAGCACCGCCAGCGACGTGGCCACGGTCTCCGCTTCGGGCCGGTAGGGGAAGGGCAAACGTGCAGTTTGATCGGTGGTCACGGACAGTTCTCCGGGGCAGGGCGTTGAACGGGCTTTGAGGTTCAGCAGCTTAGAGGCCTTGGCGCCGAACCGGATTCGGAAGATGGGCGCCTTCACGGAGAATCGTTCGCCATGAACAGCCCTGACACACAAGCCCAGACCCACGCCCAGCGCAACGAACGCGGACTGGACAAGATCGACCTGCGCATCCTGCGCGTGCTGCAGGCCGACGGCCGCATCAGCAACCTCAAGCTGGCAGAGGAAGTGCACCTGTCGCCCACCGCCGTGCTCGAGCGGGTGAAGCGTTTGACGCGTGAGGACTACATCCTGGGCTACGAAGCCAAGCTCAACCCGGTCAAGCTGGGCGCGGGGCTGCTGGTGTTCGTGGAGATCCTGCTGGACCGCACCGTGCACGACGTGATGGACACCTTCAAGGCCGCCGTGCAGGTGCGCCCGGAGATCCTGGAAGCGCATCTGGTGGCTGGTGGCTTTGACTACCTGCTGAAGACACGTGTGGCCGACATGGCCGCCTACCGCGAATTCATCGGCAGCGTGATCTGGACGCTGCCCGGTGTGCGCGAGACGCGCACTTACGCCGTGATGGAAGAGGTCAAGAACAGCAGCCTGCTGCCGGTGTAGCCGGCCAGGCGCGGCAAGCCCTTCAGTTGCCGGGCCTGCCGGGGTTCGGCTGGCTGCGCAAGGTCTCGTTGGCAGACGAACCGCTGATGCTGCGCACGATCTGCGGCGAGTTGCTGGACGGGATGCGGCTGCCGGTGACGTACTGCCTGGGCTTCTTGGCCGACTGCTCATCGGCAGACGCCACGGTCTGGGGCTCGGCCGTGGCGCAGGCGGACAGGAACGCAGCGGCGGCCGCCGCCGTCAGTGCCAGCAGGCGGGTGGTGCGGTGGTGCAGAGTCGGCATGGCAGGTCCCGATCGACAAACGGAACACCGAGTGTGGACGATCGCGGCGCAGGCCTCAAGCCACGCCTCAATGCAGCGGCCCTCAATGCAACAGCCCTCTGCGCGCGGCCAGCCACTCGCCGGCCGCCTGCTCGGACAGTGGCATGGCCAGGTGGAAGCCCTGGCCCAGTTCGCAGCCCAGTTCACGCAGCTGCGTCACCTGGTCTGCCGTTTCTATGCCTTCGGCCACCACCGCCTTGCGCAGCGTGCTGCCCAGCTGGACGATGGCCGCCACCACGGCTGCGTCGTCGCTGTTGCGGTGCAGCTGGTGGACAAAACTGCGGTCGATCTTCAGGCTGTCTATGGGCAGCCGGCTCAGGTGGCTCAGGCTGGAATAGCCGGTGCCGAAGTCATCCACCGCCAGCCGCACACCCAGGCGCCGCAGCGCCGTCAATACTTCCAGCGCACCGCTGACATTGCTCATCAGGATGTCTTCGGTGATCTCCAGCGTCAGGTGCTCGGGCCGCAGGCCAGCTTCGACAATGGCACGGCTGACCCGCGCCACCAACGCTGGGTTGGCCAGGTCGCCGCTGGCCAGGTTGATGCTCATGGTCAGCTCGGCCAGTTCGGGGCTGGAGGTCTGCCACTGGCGCAACTGGCGGCAGGCGCAGTGCAGCACGAAGTCGCTGACCTGCTCCATCAGGCCGGTCTCTTCGGCGATGGGCAGGAAGGCCGTGGGCCGCAGCGTGTCGCCGCCCGGGTGTTTCCAGCGCACCAGAGCTTCGAAACCGGTGAGCTGCGGCTGGCTGCCTTCCTGGGCGCCCAGCTTGAACAGCGGCTGGTAGACCACCGCCAGCTGGCCCTGGACGATGGCCTGGCGCAGTTCACCTTCCAGACGCAGCCGCTCCGACACCGCGGCATGCAGGCTGGTGTCGAAGACCGCAAAACGCGCCTTGCCCTGGCTCTTGGCCTTGTACATGGCGGTGTCGGCGTCGCGCAGCACGTCTTCTGCGCTGTCGTAGCCAAAGGCGCTGAAGGTGATGCCCATGCTGGCGCTGGCGGTGATGTCGTTGCCAGCCACGACGAAGGGCTTCTTCAGCGCGTCCAGCAAACGTTCGGCCAGCACCACGGCGTCACGTTCGTGTTCGATGCGCTCGGCCAGGATGGCAAATTCATCACCACCCAGCCGCGCCACCAGGTCGCTGGGCCGCAGCTTGTCCTGCAGCCGGCGCGACAGCTGCATCAGCAGGTCGTCACCGGCGCCATGGCCCAGGCTGTCATTGACCAGCTTGAAGCGGTCGAAGTCCAGGAAGATGACCGCCCAGGCGCGTGTCGGGTCGGTCTTGGCACGCGCCACGGCACCGGCCAGGGCTTCCATGAAGCGGCGGCGGTTGGGCAGGCCCGTCAGTGCGTCATGGAAGGCCATGTGCGCCAGGCCCGCTTCGGCCGAACGGCGCGCGCTGACGTCCTGGGCCTGCAGGATCAGGCAGGGCTCGGCAGCATCAGGGTCCGTGAAGAAGCTGCAGTGCAGGGCCAGCCAGACCGGGTCGCCGGTGGCGGTCAGGAACTTCATCTCGCCGGCAAAGCCCTGGAATTCCGTGGCCGATGTCAAGCCCAATTGGCGCTCCAGTTTGGGCCTCTCATCGGGTGCAACAAAGGTCTGCAACAACTCTTGTGTCAGCGCGTCAACGCTGCGACTCAGAGCCTGCGCCAGCGCCGGGTTGGCCTGCAGGATGCGGCCGTCAAAAGCCAGCAGCGCCATGCCAATGCTCGCGTGCGTGAAGGCGCTGTGGAAACGTCTTTCGCTGGCCTGCAGTTCCAGCAGGTGGCGCCCGGCGGCGTCGGCCTCGCGCTGGGCCAGGGTGGCTTCCCGCGCGGCAACCTCGGCGCTGGCTTCGCGCAGTTGCTCTGACGCTTCCTGCTGCTTGAAGTAGTAGTGCAGCGTCACCAGCAGCATGGCCAGCAAGGGCAGCATCACCACCAGCGCGGCCACACCCTGCTGCTGCCAGGTGAAGAACAGCAGCGCGGCCAGGCTGGCGCTGCCGGCGTAGGCCATGCCGACCCAGCGGAACACACTGAGGATGCCCGCGGGCTGGAAGAAGGGCTCGCCGCGCTTGAGCTGCAGCACGCCGTACATCAACGCCGCGGTGATGAAGAAGTAGACGGCCGAGAAGGCCATCGCGGCGGCCAGTTCCGCTGCGGCGTTGCCCAGGCCCGCGGCCACCAGCGCGTCCAGCGCTCCGCGCAGCAGCGCGCCGGCCAGGGTCATGGACAGCGCCGCCACCGCCGGGCCATAGATGCGGCTGGTCCAGCGCCTGGACGTGCGCAGCGAGGCCACGCCGGTCTCGCAGGCCGCCGCCACGGCTGCGGCGGCCGGGCCCAGCATCAGCAGCAGCAGGAAGATGAAGATCTCGCCGGCCGCGTAAGAATTCTTGGTGCCCGGCACACGCACCGGGAACAGGCCCGCGCCCACCGCCAGGGCCGAGCCCACGGCCACCTGCAGCAGCACCACCCAGCCTTGTGTCACCACATGACCCAGGCTCCAAGCCAGCAGCAGCCAGCCGGCCACGGCCACCAGCCACCACACGGCAGTGGCCCTGCGGTTGTAGTCGGGCATCAGCCCGGCATGCAGCCGCCGCCACCAGGGCATGGGCACCTGTTGGGAGCCGGTCTGCGCGGTCATGCGCGCTCGCGCCTGTCAGGCGCGGGGATGGACATCGTCAGTGCAGGGTCATCGCCGAAGTGGCCGGCGGCTCAGCACGGTTGGCTGGCGCGGCCTCAGTAGAGCCCAGAGTGAGGAGCAGGGAGGATACGTCCGCCGCTGGCTGCGGACGTGCCAACAAATACCCTTGACCAAAGTCGCAGCCCATTTCCTGCAGCTGGGCGAGCTGTTCCTGGGTCTCGATGCCCTCGGCCACCACGGCCTTGCCCAGCGAATTGCCCAGCAACAGGATGGAACGCACCACGGCGGCTTCGTTGCTGCCCTGGTCCAACCGCGACACGAAGCTGCGGTCGATCTTCAGGCAGTCGATGGGCAGCGTGGACAGGTGGCTGAGCGACGAATAGCCGGTGCCGAAGTCGTCGATCGCCAGCTGCACGCCAAGACGCCGCAGTTCACCCAGCACCGACAGCGCACCT
>JANOAM010000631.1:0-4497 GCA_031411215.1 Betaproteobacteria bacterium | reverse complement strand
CCGGCGGGCCGAGATTCAGATGCCCACTTCGCCCCAGCGTGCGTCGGTCCAGTCGAAGCGGGGCATGGAATCCCGCACCGACTGTGTCAGCACGGACTGTGCCAACAGCGTCTGGCGGCGCTGCTTGGCCTGCAGGATGGCGTCGGTCAGGAAGTCGGCGTCGTAGGCGCGCAGCAGGTGCGGCTGCATGCTTTCCAGGTAGTGGCGCAGGCGCGCGCGCTCGCAGGTCACGCTGGCCAGCTGTTCGTAGGTGGCGTCGTCCCAGTGCCAGCGCAGCCCCAGTTCGTAGAAGGCGGCGTTGTAGGCGCTGCGTTCGATCTCGGCGTCGCTGGGGCAATCCATCTTGCGGGGGGACAGCATGGTCGGGCTCCTTCTGTGGCCAGGGCGGCGTGAACGGTCTATCGACAGGCCTGTTGATAGGTCCATGCTAGGTTTGACGGTCGATAAACACCAATCAAAGTAAATGATGGAATACATTACTTCCAAGTAATGCATTGGCTCTGCCATGAAACACGCCACGCTGCGCCAGCTGAAGGTCTTCGAATCCGTGGCCCGGTTGCTCAGCTACTCACGTGCCGCGGAGGAACTGCACCTCACGCAGCCGGCCGTGTCCACGCAGATCCGGAAGTTGGAAGACCATGCGGGCCTGCCCCTGTTCGAGCAACTGGGCAAGAAGATCTACCTCACGGCGGCCGGCACCGAACTGCTGCACCACGGCCACCTGATCATTCGGCAGTTTGAAGACGCCGAAGCCGCCATGTCGCACTTCAAGGGTGTCGCGGGCGGGCGCCTGAACGTGGCGGTGATCAGCGCCGGTGACTACTTCCTGCCCAGCCTGCTGGTGGAATTTGCGCGGCGCCACGAAGGGGTGGAGCTGAACCTGTCGGTGCACAACCGCGGCGACCTGCTCACCCACCTGGCCGACAACCTGACCGACCTGGCCATCATGGTCCGCCCGCCCGAAGACCCGTTCACCGTGGCCGAGCCCTTTGCGCCACACCCTTACGTGATCGTCGCGCCACGCGACCACCCGCTCTGCGGCGAACAAGGCATCACGCTGACACGGCTGATGCGCGAACGTTTCATCGTGCGCGAAGCCGGCTCGGACACCCGATTCGCCATGACCGACGCGCTGGGCCGCCACCAGGCGCACATGAACGTGGCGCTGGAAGTGAAGAGCACCGAGACCATCAAGCAAGCCGTGATCGCCGGCATGGGCGTGGCCTTCATCTCCGGCCACACCGTGAGCCGCGAACTGCGCGACGGCAGCCTGGTGTGCCTGGACGTGCAGGGCTTTCCGGTGCGCCTGAACTGGTACCTGGTGCAGCGCCGCAACAAGCGCCTGCCACCCGTCGCGCTGGCCTTCAGGGACTTTCTGCTGGCCGAGGGCTCGGCCTTGGTGGACCGCTTTGTGCCCGTGCCGGCCCAGGTGGCGGCCAAGGCAGCACCACGCCAGAAGCGCGCGGCGACGAAGGCCCGCTGAGCCTGACGGTCCACCGCTGGTGGGATGACGGGGCCGCGCTGCCGATCCAGGATCAGGTCTTTGGCAGGGAGAGTTGTCTCATGCGCATCGCCTTTGTCTCTTGCGTCTGCACCAGCAAATTTCCCGACCAGCCCGTCTGGGATTGGATCGCGGCGCAGCAGCCCGATCAGCTGGTGTTGTTGGGTGACTCGCTGTACCTGGACGTGCCGCTGAACGGCCCGCATCCCATGGCGATGGGTGACGATGAGTTCGCACAGCATCTTCATGGCCGCTACAGCGAGTTGTTGGCGCAGCCGCGTTTTGTGTCCCTGGTGCGTTCTTTGCCGGCCGGCACCGTGCACGCCATCTGGGACGACCATGACTTCCTGTGGAACGACGCCGAAGGCGCCGAGGCCAAGGCCACCCCGCTGCACCGGGAGAAGGTGCGCCTCAGCACTGCCTTTTTTGAGGCGTTCCGAGCGGCGCTGCAGGCCAGGTTGGCAGCGGGCGCATTCCCAGCCGTCTACAACGACGCCCGCTTCTGGGATCCGGCCCAGGGCGACCTGGGAATCCCGAGCATCGCGCTGCTGCCGGACCTCTGGCTGCACTTGAGCGACGGCCGGAGCCACCGCACGCGGACCTGGCCCTGGCCGGAGTCCAAGCGCAGCCTGCTGGGCGAGCCGCAGCGCCAACGCCTGGAAGCGGCCTTCAAGGCAGCGCCACAGGCACTGCATCTGCTGGCCAGCGGTTCAACGCTGGCCGAGTGGAAGCGGAACTACGCACGCGACTGGCAGTGGCTGCAGCAACTGGCGTCCGCGCAGCGCACGCTGGTGCTCAGCGGCGACATCCACCGCAACGAGACGGATGCCTTCTTCACCAAGGGCTGGCCCTTGCACGAGGCCACGTCTTCGGGCGCGTCGGTGAAGGACGCCGTGGTGGTCGGCGCCATGCGCCGCAACTTCGGGCTGCTGGACATCGACGCGCAGCAGGTGGCGGTGCGCCTGTTCGCCAACAACGCCGTGCAGTCCAACTGGACGCGGCGGCTTGACCGGAGCACCTGGCTGCCGGTGTGACCCGCCAGGCGGGCTCTTGATCGCCGTGGTTCGCGTTTCCTCGCGCGGGCCCGGCTTGCAGCGGCGCTGACAATGCCCACCCACTGAGTGCGCATTGGAGGTGTCCCATGAAGAGGATTGCAGCCCTGGCGGGCGTGTTGTGGATGGCCGCCGCTTCAGCCGCCTGGGCTGCGCCGTTCGCTGCGCCGTCCACTGCGCCCTTCGCGGCTCAGCTGGGTCCGCGCCCCTTCTTCCTGGCCGACGACATGAGCGACAGCCCGCTGAAGACCGAACTGCAGGCCTGCATGGCGAACACCACGACGTACAAGCGCAGTGTCTTCAGCATCGCGCACCGCGGCGCGCCGCTGCAGTTTCCTGAACACACCTTGGAGTCGTACATGGCCGCGGCGCGCATGGGGGCAGGTGTGCTGGAGTGCGATGTCACCTTCACCAGGGACAAAGAACTGGTCTGCCGCCATTCACAGAACGACCTGCACACCACCACCAACATCCTGGCCACGCCGCTGGCAGCCACCTGCGTCAAGCCCTTCACGCCGGCCACCTTCGACGCTGCGGGCAAGCTCACGAAGCCGGCCAGCGCTGAATGCCGCACCAGCGAGATCACGCTGGCCGAATTCAAGACCCTGCGCGGCAAGATGGATGCCGCCAACCCGCGCGCCGGCACGTTGGCGGAATACCTGGCCGGCACGCCGCCCTGGCGCACGGACCTCTACAGCGGTGCCAGCAGCGGTACGCTGCTCAGCCTGCGCGAAAGCATCGCGCTCTTCAAGCGCCTGGGCGTGAAGCAGACCCCGGAGTTGAAGGCGCCGGCCGTGACCATGCCCTTCGACGGCTTCACGCAGGAAGCCTATGCGCAGAAGATGATCGACGAGTTTGTGGCCGCTGGCGTGCCGCCGCAGGACGTGTTCCCGCAGTCCTTCCAGTTGCAGGACATCCTGTACTGGGTGAAAGGTGCCGCGCCCTTCAGCCGCCAGGCGGTGTTCCTGGACGAGGGTCGCAGCCGCGCAGCTTTGCCTGATGCGGCACAGCTGAAGGCCTGGCATGCACAGGGCGTGCGCATCGTGGCGCCGCCCATCCACGCGCTGCTGGAACTGGACGCGCAGAACAAGCTGGTGGCCTCGCGTTGCGCCAAGGACGCCAAGGCGGCGGGCCTGGGCATCATCACCTGGTCGCTGGAGCGCAGCGGTTTCATCGCCACCTGCAGCCCCGGCTTTTTTTACCAGGGCCTGGCGCCGGCGCTCAAGCGCGAAGGTGATGTGCTGCAGGTGCTGGACGCGCTGGCGCGCGACGTGGGTGTCATCGGTGTGTTCTCGGACTGGCCGGCGACCGTGAGTTTCTACGCGCAGTGCAAGGGCATGCCTTGAGGGCCAGCCAGGCGCCTCAGGCCTGCACCACCAGGGCCGGGTCCAGTTCGCGGATGCGCTCGTCGCGGTAGTAGCCGCCGTATTCGGTGTAGCGCAGGAAGGCCTTGCCACACTGCGTGCAACGCCATACGTCGCAGCGGTTGCAGGGAAACCAGGCCGGCGCGATGGGCGCGTCTACCGACCAGCTGCGTGTGCCGTTGGGGTGGAACTCTTCCACCGTGGGATCTTCGTTGGCCGGGTCGCGCAGCGTGCCGATCTTCTCAAGCCGCGACAAGTCGCTGCCACCTGGCACGGACTCCCAGCCTGCGCAGGACAGGGACTCGCAATCGGTGCAGAGCGCCTGGGCCTGCTGGCCGATCTGGACCAGGTCTTGCGCGGTCAGGAGAGGCTGCTCAGTCATGTCGGCCAGGATGCTCTCACGGCAGGCGCTGGCCTGCTCCATATGCGCCCCTGACGCGCCCTGCGCTATGGTGTGCCATGTCCATTCCCAAGTTCGCCCCCGCCTGGTGGCCCGGCGCTGCCGCTTGGGGCCTGGGCTGGGCGGCGATGTGGCTGCTGGACGGCCAGGCCGACGTGGCCAATCTCGCCATGCTGTTGG
>JANOAM010000630.1:0-1642 GCA_031411215.1 Betaproteobacteria bacterium | reverse complement strand
TGTTCTTCTGGCTGACACGCCGCATCGTGCAGATCGGCCGCCAGGCCATCGCGCTGGACCGTGTGTTTGCGGGCCTGCTGTGCCAGGGCATAGGCATCTGGATCGGCTTCCAGGCCTTCATCAACATGGGTGTGAACCTGGGTGTGTTGCCGACCAAGGGCCTGACGCTGCCGTTGATGTCGTACGGTGGCAGCGCGATCCTGGTGAACCTGATCGCGCTGGCGATGGTGCTGCGCGTGGACATCGAAAACAGAGCCCTCATGCGCGGAGGCCGCAGCTGATGCCGCACCTCGTTGTCATGGCTGCAGGCACGGGCGGGCACATCATGCCGGGCCTGGCCGTGGCGCGTGAGATGCAGTCGCGCGGCTGGTCCGTCAGCTGGCTGGGCACGTCGCATGGCATGGAAAACAAGCTGGTCCCGCCCAGCGGCCTGCGCCTGGACACCATCACCTTCAGCGGCCTGCGCGGCAAGGGCCTGCTGCACACCGCCACCGGCGGCCTGCGCCTGCTGAAGGCCTTCTGGGACTGCCGCCGCATCCTGAAAGAGCGTGCGGCCAACGCCGTGCTGGGCATGGGCGGTTATGTCTGTTTCCCCGGCGGGCTGATGGCCAGCTGGCTGAACAAGCCGCTGGTGCTGGTGAATGCCGACGCGGCGCTGCTGCTGTCCAACAAAAGCCTGCTGCCCGTGGCTGACCGTGTCGCCGTGGGCTTTCCGGGCGGTGCAGCAGCGCAGGCAAAAAACGCCGTGGTGACCGGCAACCCGGTGCGGGCTGAAATCGAAGTCATCGCCACTCCAGAAGCACGTTATGCCGGTCGCGCCGGCCCACTGCGCCTCTTGGTGGTGGGCGGCAGTCTGGGCGCGCAGGTGTTGAACCAGACGCTGCCAGCGGCCATCGCGGCCATGCCCGCGCACCAGCGTCCTGTCATCGTCCACCAGACCGGCGCCGCGCAAGCCGACGCGGTGCGTGCCGACTACGCGCAGCGTGGCCTGCAGGCCGAGGTGTTGCCTTTCATTGACGACATGCCAAGCCGACTGGCCGACTGCGACCTGATGGTCTGCCGCGCTGGCGCCATCACCGTCAGCGAACTCTGCGCCGCCGGTGTGCCAGCCGTGCTGGTGCCGCTGGTGGTCAGCACCACGTCCCACCAGCGTGACAACGCCCAGTGGCTGGCCGCGCAGGGCGGGGCGCTGCACCTGCCGCAGACGCAACTCAACGCCGACAAGCTGGCCGCCATCCTGCAAGACCTGACCCGCGGCCAGTTGCTGGCCATGGCCCAGAAGGCACGCGCCCTGGCGCAGCCGCAAGCCGCCGCGCGTGTGGCCGACGAAATTGAAAAGCTGGTGAAGGCATGAAGCACGCCATCAAGCACATCCACTTCGTTGGTATCGGCGGCAGCGGCATGAGCCCCATTGCCGAAATCCTGCACAAGCTGGGCTATTGGGTGTCGGGTTCAGACCAGACGGCCAGCACCGTGACGCAGCGTCTGGCCGACCTGGGCCTCAGCGTCTTCATTGGCCATGACGCCGCGCAGATCGCCGGTGCGCAGGCCGTGGTCACCAGCACGGCTGTGAAGGCCGACAACCCGGAAGTCATGGCTGCCCACGCCGCGCGCGTGCCCGTGGTGCCACGTGCCGTGCTGC
>JANOAM010000629.1:0-3769 GCA_031411215.1 Betaproteobacteria bacterium | reverse complement strand
GGTCACGGCCACGGTCGGCTCCGTGCCGGTGTTTGACCAGTTCCTCATCCAGCTCAAAGCGGTTGCCGTGACGGTGGTGTGGTCGGGTGTGGTGGCCTTCATCGCCTTCAAGATCGTGGACCTGACCATCGGTCTGCGGGTCGCCGAAGACGAAGAACGCGAAGGCCTGGACATCAGCTCGCACGGCGAGACGGCCTACAACAAGTAAGCCGCAGTTCGCCAGATGTGCAAAGGGCGCCTTCGGGCGCCCTTTCTTCTTGGCCAGCCTTGAAGTGCCACGGCCGGGCGCCATCTGCGAAGATCCCCCTTCCCTTGTCGCCGGTCTGCCTGCCACCATGGTCCCGCACCTCACCACCGCCCTCACGGGGCCTATCAATGAACTCGAGCAGCGTGTGCTGGAGTCCATGCCCGCCATCGAGCGCTGGTTCCGCCTGGAATGGATGGAGCACACGCCACCGTTCTACACGTCCGTGGACCTGCGCAATGCCGGCTTCAAGCTGGCGCCGGTGTCCACCGACCTCTTCCCCGGCAGCTTCAACCACCTGACGCCGGAGATGCTGCCGCTGGCGGTGCAGGCGGCCATGGCGGCCATCGAAAAGATCTGCCCTGAAGCGCGCAACCTGCTGCTGGTGCCGGACAACGCCACCAACGACCCTTTCTACATGACCAGCGTGCAGCGCCTGGTGCAGGTCTTCACGCAGGCCGGCCTGAACGTGCGCCTGGGCTCGGCCGACCCGGCGGTGACCGGGCCGCGCGCGCTGGCCCTGCCGGATGGCAGTGAACTGATGGTGGAGCCGCTGGTGCGCACCCGCGGGCGCCTGGGCCTGAAGGACTTCGACCCTTGCACCATCCTGCTCAACAACGACCTGGCGCAGGGCATCCCGCGCGAACTGCACAACCTGCACGAGCAGTACCTGCTGCCGCCGCTGCATGCGGGCTGGACGGTGCGGCGCAAGAGCCGCCACTTCCAGAGTTATGAAGACGTGGCCAAGAAGTTCGCCAAGCTGTTGGGCATGGACCCGTGGCTGATCAACCCGATCTTTGCGCAGTGTGGTGAGGTCGACTTCGAGTCGCCGCAAGGCCTGGACTGTGTCAAGGCCGGCGTGGACGCGGCGCTGGCCAAGGTGCGCCGCAAGTACAAGGAATACGGCATCAACGAAAAGCCGTTTGTGGTGGTGAAGGCCGACCACGGCAACCGCGGCAATGGCGTGGTCACCGTGCGCGACGCCAAGGACCTGGACGACGCCGCGTTGCTGCGCCAGCGCCTGGGCCTGGCCAAGGACGGCATGGCCATCACCGAAGTCATCATCCAGGAAGGTGTGCCCAGCTACGAGCGCATGCACAGCGCTGTCGCCGAACCTGTCGTTGTGATGATCGACCGCTACGTGGTCGGCGGCTTCTACCGCGTGCACGCCGGCCGTGGCACGGACGAAAACCTGGGCGGTCCTGGCTCCAGCTACGTGCCGCTGGCCTTTGCCGAAAGCGGCCAGCTGCCACGCCCCGGCGCCAAGCCCGGCGCGAGCCCGCCCAACCGCTTCTACATGTACGGCGTGATCGGCCGGCTCGCGATGTTGGCTGCAGCCTACGAACTGGAAGCCACGGACCCGGATGCGGAAAGCTATGACTGAATTGCGGGCATTGGCGCAGTAGACTGCGCCACGCCGCCAGCGCCTTTGCTGCGGCGCACAAAAGTGCCGGGCTTCGGCGCACAACCACCGTCTCCATGCGTTCCGAGTCCCGCCCCCCGACCCCAGGCGCACTGGCCGGGTTGACACTGGCCGCAGTCGGTGTGGTCTATGGCGACATCGGCACCAGCCCGCTGTACGCGCTGAAGGAAGTCTTCGCCCACGGTCGTGTGCCGCTGACGCCGGAGAACATCCTGGGCATCCTGTCCATGGTCTTCTGGACACTCACGGTGGTGGTGTCGCTGAAGTACGTGGCGCTGATCCTGCGCGCCGACAACAACGGCGAAGGCGGGCTGATCGCCATGTTGGCGCTGGCCTCGCAAGCCGTGAAGGCGCGCCCCGTCCTGCGCCGCCGTCTGCTGCTGCTGGGCATCTTCGGCACGGCCATCTTCTTCGGCGACGGCGTCATCACGCCGGCCATCAGCGTGCTGTCCGCCGTGGAAGGCCTGGAAGTGGCCGCACCGGGCCTGCACCGCTACATCGTGCCGGTCACCCTGGTGGTGCTGACGGCGTTGTTCTCTGCACAACGTTTCGGCACTGCCGTGGTCGGGCGCTTGTTCGGTCCCATCACCTTGGTGTGGTTCGTGGTGTTGTCGGTGCTGGGCGTGGTGCACATCGCGGACAACCCGCAGGTGCTGGTGGCGTTGCTGCCACAGCACGCGCTGGGTTTCCTGCTGGCGCACCCGGGTGTGGCCTTCCTGGCGCTGGGCTCGGTGGTGCTGTGTGTGACCGGCGCCGAGGCGCTGTATGCCGACCTGGGCCACTTCGGCAAGAAGCCCATCCGCCTGGCCTGGTTTGCGGTGGTGATGCCGGCGCTGCTTCTCAACTACTTCGGCCAGGGTGCCATGCTGCTGCAGCACCCGGAAAACGTGAAGAACCCGTTCTACGAAATGGCACCGGGCTGGGCCTTGTTCCCGCTGATCGGCCTGGCCACACTGGCGACGGTGATCGCGTCCCAGGCGCTGATCACGGCGGCCTTCTCGGTCACCAAACAGGCCATGCAACTGGGCTACCTGCCGCGCCTGCGCATCCTGCACACCAGCGTGCGCGAGACCGGCCAGATCTACGTGCCCTTCATCAACTGGGCGCTGTTTGGCTGCGTGGTGTTTGCCGTGGTGGTGTTCGGCAGCAGCAGTGCACTGGCCTCCGCCTATGGCATTGCGGTGACCATCGACATGACCATCACCACGGTCATGACCTTCTTCGTCATCCGCTGGGCCTGGGGTCTGCCGCTGTGGCTGTGCGTGCTGGCCACGGGTTTCTTCTTCGTGGTGGACATCGTGTTCTTCGCGGCCAACGCCGTGAAGGTGCTGGAAGGGGGCTGGTTCCCGTTGCTCATAGGCGCCGGCATGTTCACGCTGATGGTCACCTGGAAGGGCGGCCGCAAGCTGATGGCCGAAAGGCTGCGCGACGAAGCCATCGACCTGGTGCCTTTCCTGGAAAGCATCTTCATCAGCCCGCCGTTGCGGGTGCCCGGCACCGCGGTGTTTCTGAGCTCCGAGGCGGGTTCGACGCCCTTTGCGCTGCTGCACAACCTGAAGCACAACAAGGTGCTGCACGAGCAGAACCTGTTCGTGACCGTCAAGCACCACGAGATCCCGTGGATTGGCTTTGACAAGCGCTGCGAGATCGATTCTCTGGGCCACGACTGCTGGCAGGTCAACCTGCACTTCGGCTTCAAGAACGACCCCGACGTGCCCGAGGCGCTGAAGCTGCTGAAGGGCCGCGGCGTGCAGCTGGACGAGATGGAGACCAGCTACTTCCTGAGCCGCGACACGGTGATCCCCACTTTCGGCCACGGCATGGCGCTGTGGCGCGAAAAGCTCTTCGCCAGCATGCACCGCAACGCCGCCGCCGCGGCGGACTTCCTGAATCTGCCGACGAACCGGATCGTCGAACTCGGGACGAAAGTCGAGATTTAAGCGGCGAGCAGACCGCCGAAGAGCGGGTCTTGCCGGCCGCGTGGCCGGTACGCTTTCAGCCGCCGGGCGATCTCGGCAATGTGCTCGGGCGTGGTGCCGCAGCAGCCGCCGGCGATGTTGAGAAAGCCCGCCTTGGCGAACTCTTCCATCAGGCCGCCAGTG
>JANOAM010000628.1:0-2117 GCA_031411215.1 Betaproteobacteria bacterium | reverse complement strand
GCGCGTGTAGCAATACCCCATGCGGTCTTCGTTCTTCTCGCGCCCGCCCTTGCGGCTGACCTGGTAGACGGAAAAGCGCATGGTGAATCAGGCCTTCGCGCCTGCGGGGCGTGTACTCGGACAACCTGATCGTGGTGGTCGTGTGGTGCATGTCGCTGGACCCGCTGTCGCGCCCGCAGAGTGTCTTCGCGCTGCAGAAGGAACTGTCGCGTGAGACCGAGCGCCGCTACACCAAGCTGACCTTCAGCGAGCGTCTCAAGCTGCAACTTGAAACCCTGAAAACCGGCGCCAAGCCCTAAGCTGCGGCGATGCGCTTTTCCGTCTACCAGGTCAGCCGCCGCGGCGGCCGCGAGAAGAACGAAGACCGCATGGGCTATTGCTACACGCGGGACTCGGGCCTGTTTGCGCTGGCGGACGGCATGGGCGGCCACCCGGAAGGCGAAGTCGCCTCGCAGATGGCGCTGCAGACCTTGTCGGCCCACTTCCAGCGCGAAGCCAAGCCGCGCCTGAACGAGCCGCTGCGTTTCCTGCACGACGCGATCATCGCCGGTCACCACCAACTGCTGCGTTATGCGACAGAACGCGCGCTGATGGACACGCCGCGCACCACGGTCGTCGCCTGCCTGCTGCAGGGCAACGCCGCCTACTGGGCGCACTGTGGCGATTCGCGTCTGTACCTGGTGCGCGGCGACAAGCTGGTGGCGCGCACACGCGACCATTCCTATTCCGAACTGCAGCAGACGCTGAGCCAGGTCGTGCCCATGAACGACCGCGTGAACCGCAACGTGCTGTTCACCTGCCTGGGCAGCCCCGGCAAGCCGGTGGTGGACACGGCCGGCCCGTTGCTGGTGCGGCCGGGCGACCGTGTGATGCTGTGTTCGGATGGCCTGTGGGGCAGCGTCAGCGACGCCATCATCACCGACATCCTGGCCACGCGCCCCATCTCCGACGCGGTGCCGGAACTGGTCGAACGTGCGCTGCGCGCGGCCGGCGAGAAGAGCGACAACGTCACCGTGTTGGCCGTGGAATGGGAAGCGGCCGAAGACCTGGACAGCAAGAGCGGCATCAGCACCCTGTCGCTGGGTGACGACGTGTTTGCGTCCACCATCCAGGCCAGCCTGGGTGCCGACACGGTGGCCAGCGATGAGATGGACGACGAGGAAATTGAACGCTCCATCCGCGAAATCAACGAAGCCATCCAACGCAGTTCCGCCAAGAAGCGCTGAGCCCTTTCAAACTCCCCAAGCCGGACCTTGTTGTCCGGCATTTTTCTTTCAGGACATCCATGAGCTTCCAACGATCCGAAGGCCGTGCCGCCCACGCGCTGCGCCCCGTCACCATCGAACGCCACTACACCAAACACGCCGAAGGTTCGGTGCTGGTGAGCTTCGGCCACACCAAGGTCCTGTGCACTGCCAGCGTGGAGGAGAAGGTGCCACCCTTCAAGCGCGGAGGCGGCGAAGGCTGGCTGACGGCAGAGTACGGCATGCTGCCGCGTGCCACCCACACGCGCAGCGACCGCGAAGCCGCCAAGGGCAAGCAGAGCGGACGCACGCAGGAGATCCAGCGCCTGATCGGCCGCAGCCTGCGCACGGTGTTCGACCTGAAGGTCCTGGGCGAGCGCACCATCTCACTGGACTGTGACGTGCTGCAGGCCGACGGCGGCACGCGCACGGCCGCTATCACCGGCGCCTTTGTCGCCGCGCATGACGCGGTAAGCCTGCTGATGAAGCAGGGCAAGCTGGCTGCCAGCCCCATCCGCGATTTCGTGGCCGCCATCTCCGTGGGCATCGTGCAGGGCACGCCGCTGCTGGACCTGGAATACACCGAAGACTCCACCTGCGACACCGACATGAACGTCGTGATGACCGCCGGCGGCGGCTTCGTGGAAGTGCAGGGCACGGCCGAAGGCGAGCCTTTCACACGCGCCGAGATGGACGCGCTGCTGGTCTTGGCCGACAAGGGCATCCGCGACCTGGTCGCCGCCCAGAAACGCGCACTCGGAGTCTGAGCGTATGCGGCTGGTGCTGGCTTCCAACAACGCCAAGAAGCTGTCCGAGCTGCAGGCCATGCTGACCGGCTTGCCGGTGGAGCTGGTGGCACAAGGCTCCTTGGGC
>JANOAM010000627.1:0-2402 GCA_031411215.1 Betaproteobacteria bacterium | reverse complement strand
CATCCCCTACGACAGCAGCAAGTTCGTCGACATCTCCATCCGCCAGGTGGTGGAAACACTGCTGGAAGCGGTGCTGCTGGTGTTCCTGGTGATGTACCTGTTCCTGCAGGACTTCCGCTACACGCTGATCCCCACGCTGGTGGTGCCCGTCGCGCTGCTGGGCACCTTCGCCGCGCTGCTGGCGATGGGCTTTTCCATCAATGTGCTGACCATGTTCGGCATGGTGCTGGTGATCGGCATCGTGGTGGACGACGCCATCGTGGTGGTGGAAAACGTCGAACGCATCATGAGCGAAGAGGGCATGCCGCCGCTGCAGGCCACGCGCAAGGCGATGAGCCAGATCTCCGGCGCCATCATCGGCGTCACGGTGGTGCTGGTGTCGGTGTTCGTGCCGCTGGCGTTTTTTGCCGGCGCGGTGGGCAACATCTACCGCCAGTTCGCGGCCGTCATGGTCACGTCCATCCTGTTCTCGGCCTTCATGGCCTTGTCGTTCACGCCGGCCCTGTGTGCCACCCTGCTCAAGCCCGTGGAAGCCGGTCACCACCACGCCAAGGGCGGTTTCTTCGGCTGGTTCAACCGCGGCTTCAGCCGCACGGCCAAGGGCTATGAAAGCTGGGTGGCGAAGATCATCCGCCGCGCCGGGCGTGCGCTGGTGGTCTATGCCGCCGTGGTCGTGGGCCTGGTGGTGCTGTGGCGCGGCCTGCCCACGTCTTTCCTGCCCAACGAAGACCAGGGCAATATTCTGGTCAACGTGCAACTGCCGCCAGGCGCCACGCAGAACCGCGCGCTGGACGTGATGCAGCAGGTCGAGACCTACATGCTCAAGCAGCCCGAAGTGGAGAGCATCGTCAGCGTGCTGGGCTTCAGCTTTGCGGGCAGCGGCCAGAACGCGGCGCTGGCCTTCGTGACGCTCAAACCCTGGGACGAACGCAAGAACCCCGCCAATTCCGCGCAAGCGCTGGCCGGCCGTGCCTTCATGGGACTGGCCGGCATACGCGACGCCTTCATCTTTGCGCTGAGCCCGCCGCCCATTCCGGAACTGGGCCGCTCCAACGGCTTTGCCATGCGCCTGCAGGACCGCGGTGGCAACGGCCGCCCCGCGCTGCTGGCCGCGCGCAACCAGCTGCTGGGTGAGGCGTCCAAGAGCCCGCTGCTGGTGGGTGTGCGGCCCGACGGCCTGGAAGACGCACCGCAACTGCAGCTGGACATCGACCGCGACAAGGCGGCGGCCTTGGGCGTCAGCTTCGCGGCGGTGAACAGCGCGTTGTCCACGTCGCTGGGCTCGTCCTACATCAACGACTTCCCCAACAACGGCCGGCTGCAGCGTGTGGTGGTGCAGGCCGACGCACCCAGCCGCATGCAGCCCGAAGACCTGCTGCGCATCCATGCGCCCAACGGGTCTGGCCAGATGGTGCCGCTGTCGGCCTTTGCGACCACACGGTGGGCGACGGGCCCCATCCAGACCGTGCGCTACAACGGCTTCCCCACCATGCGTGTGGCCGGTGAACCGGCACCCGGCCAGAGCACGGGCACGGCCATGCTGGAGATGGAACGCCTGGCCGCGCAACTGCCACCGGGCTTTGCGTTTGAATGGACGGGGCAGTCGCGTGAAGAGCGTTTGTCAGGCTCCACCGCGATGGTGCTGTTTGCCTTCTCGCTGCTGTCGGTGTTCCTGTGCCTGGCGGCGCTGTACGAAAGCTGGAGCATCCCGCTGGCGGTGATCCTGATCGTGCCGCTGGGCGTGCTGGGTGTGCTGGCGGGGGTGTCCATCCGCGGGCTGGAGAACGACGTGTACTTCAAGGTCGGCCTCATCACCATCATTGGCCTGAGTGC
Organism: Betaproteobacteria bacterium; assembly: GCA_031411215.1. Classification (GTDB taxonomy): domain Bacteria; phylum Pseudomonadota; class Gammaproteobacteria; order Burkholderiales; family Burkholderiaceae_C; genus Rubrivivax. The sequence goes on along the minus strand of JANOAM010000627.1, from coordinate 569 downwards.
GAAGAACGCGGTGCTGATCATCGAATATGCCAAGGACGTGCAGGCCCGCGGCAAGAGCGCGGTGGATGCCGTTCTGGAAGCCGCGCACCTGCGCTTCCGGCCCATCGTCATGACCAGCATGGCCTTCATCCTGGGCACCTTGCCGCTGGTGCTGGCCAGCGGCGCGGGCTCGGCCAGCCAGCGCGCCATCGGCACCGGCGTGATCAGCGGCATGTTGAGTGCCACCACCTTGGCGGTGTTCTTCGTGCCGGTGTTCTTTGTGCTGGTGCGGCGCTTGTTCAAGGGCAGCGAGCGGCAACGCAGACTGCACGCGCATGAAGATGACGGCGTGGCTGCCGTGACGAAGGAGGCGCGATGAGAGCCGCCCTTTCCATCCTGACCTTCGCTGCGTTGGCGGGTTGCAGTTCCATGGCGCCGGAGTACCAGCGCCCGGCGGCACCGGTGCCGCCGGCCTTCCCGGCGACGCCCGCAGTGGCGTCCGCCACCGTGGCCTACGACTTGGATTGGCAGAGCTTCTTTGGTGATGAACGCTTGAAGCGCCTCATCTCCCTGGCGCTGCAGAACAACCG
>JANOAM010000626.1:0-3041 GCA_031411215.1 Betaproteobacteria bacterium | reverse complement strand
TGCCGGCAACCGCGGTATCCAGACTGCTCTGAAGGACAGCGGTGCGTCGGGGCGTGTCGTCTGGGTCTGCCATGAACTGACACCACACACACGCCGTGCGCTGCTGGAAGGCACGGCCAGTGCCGTGCTGGACCAGGGCGCCGGGCATGAAGTGCGTTCGGCCTGCCGCGTCGCGCTGGCGCAGCTGTCGCGCGAACGGCTGCTGCCCGGCCAGGAGCGCATCCGCATCGAGATCTTCGTCAAGGACAACCTGCCGTGACCACGCTGGGCATGAACCCAGATGGCTGACCTGCTGACTTCCCCCGCCAAGGACCGCACCATGCTGCAAAAGACACGCACCGCCTCTACCGCCACCGCCGCCAACACCACCGGTTTCTTCTCACTCAAGGAGCCGGTGCGCTTTGCCGGCCCCAAGTGGAAGCCCAGCGCGCGCAAACCGCTGGCCTACCGCTGGTACGACCCTGAACGCCTGGTGCTGGGCAAGCCCATGGCCGAACACCTGCGCTTTGCGGTCTGCTACTGGCACAGCTTTGTCTGGCCAGGCAGCGACCCCTTCGGCGGCGAGACCTTCAACCGCCCCTGGCACGCGGCTGGCGGCGACCCCATGCAGCAGGCGCTGCACAAGGCCGACGTGGCCTTCGACCTGTTCACACTGCTGGGCGCGCCCTACTTCTCCTTCCACGACCGCGACATCGCGCCCGAAGGCGACACGCTGCGCCAGAGCAATGCCAATGTGCGCAAGGTGGGCGATGTCTTCGCACGCAAGATGCAGGACACCGGCGTCAAGCTGCTGTGGGGCACAGCCAACCTGTTTTCCAACCGCCGCTTCATGGCTGGCGCGGCCACCAACCCGGACCCGGAAGTCTTTGCCTACGCCGCGGGCCAGGTGAAGAACGTGCTGGAGCTGACGCACGAACTGGGTGGCGAAAACTACGTGCTGTGGGGCGGCCGTGAAGGCTATGAAACCCTGCTCAACACCGACATGAAGCGGGAACTGAACCAGCTGGGCCGCTTCCTGCAACTGGTGGTGGAACACAAGCACAAGATCGGCTTCAAGGGCATGCTGCTGATCGAACCCAAACCAGCCGAACCCACCAAACACCAGTACGACTTCGACACCGCCACGGTCTACGGCCTGCTGAAGAGCCACGGTCTGGAAAAGGAGATCGCGGTCAACATCGAGCAGAACCACGCGCTGCTGGCCGGCCACACCTTTGAACATGAGATCCTCACCGCGCAGGCGCTGGGCATCTTCGGCAGCATCGACATGAACCGCGGCGACGACCAGCTGGGCTGGGACACCGACCAGTTCCCCAACAACCTGCCGCAGATGACGCTGGCGCTGTACCACATCATCCAGGGCGGTGGCTTCAGCAAGGGGGGCGGTTTGAACTTTGACGCCAAGGTACGCCGCCAGTCGATCGACCCCGACGACCTGATCATCGGCCACGCGGGCGCCATGGACCTGTGCGCCCGTGCGTTGCTGGTGGCCGAGAAGATGATCGCCGACGGCGCGCTGGCCAACTTCGTGGCCGACCGCTATGCCGGATGGAACGGCGCCCTGGGCAAGTCCATCATGGGCGGCAAGCGTTCGCTGGACGACCTGGCGGCCTGGGTGCACAAGGGCAAGGTGGAACCGCAGCCGCGTTCGGGCCGGCAGGAGCAGCTGGAAGCGCTGGTCAACAGCTACCTCTGAGCGGGCTTTGAACCGGCCCGTCAGGGTGTGCGCGGGCTTTCCGGCGGGCCCAGGTAGCTGGGCTTCAGACCACCCACGTCCACCACCAGGCGCTGCAGCACCAGGCCCGCGTCCAGGGCCCAGAACTTCAGCGTGTGGGCACCAGCGGCCAGCGTGTGCCGGGTGCTGCGCACCATGACCCCGTCGGACACGCGCTTGGCCCAGGTGGCCTGGGTTTCGTCGCTGTGCACGTTGACGATTTGCGGCGCTTCGTCGTCAAAAGCCACGGCGTAGCGCAGGCCCGCGCCGGGCTGGAACTTCAGCGTCGGCGCCAGCGTGACGTGCAGGGTGACGGGGCCGGCGTTGAACAGATGCAGGCTGTAGTCCAGGCGCAGGCCGTCTGCGGGTTGCAGGGGCGGTGCCAGCACGGGCAGCGTGGTCAGGCCCGACAGCGTGTGGCCATGGCCGGGCACGTCCACCCACTGCCTGGACGGCGGCGCATGGCGTGCGTGCGTGTGCGCGGCTTCGATGGCCAGCACGCCGGCTGCTTCGACGAATGCGCCCGGTGCCGGCGCCTCGGCCGCCTTGAACACCGGCACATCGATCACGACCTGCGCGCCGTCCGGCCCCAGCAGCGTCACTTGCACCTGGTGCCGGCCGGTGGGCACGTCGGCCCAGCGCGCGGTGAGCGAAAGCCGTTGTTCATTGACCACCGGACCAACGTTCATGTTGACGGTCAGCCAGGGCACACTGGCCGTGGCAGTGAAGGCCAGCGGTTCCTGACCGCGGTTGTAGACATCGACCCAGCGCGGCCGGTCCACATGGGCTTCCAGCGGCGGCACGGTCAGCCGACCCTGGGTGACAGCTTCTTCGCTGCCCTCGGCCATCACGCCCATCTGCGCAGCCTGCTGCGGCGTGTGCGCCAACAGATCGGGCATGAGATTGCGCGCCGGCTGGTTCCAGCTGGTGTAGCCGATGTGCGGCTGCGACATGAGGTGGTTCCACTTGCCGCCGGCCAGGTCCTGGTGGTAGCGGCGGGTGAGTTCGGCGTCGTGTGCAAACAAGGTCCGCGCGCGTTCGGCCCAGGCGTTGGTGCTGCGCCGGCCCTGGCGTGCGTGCAGATGGTTGCGCGCCACCGCCAGGTACAGCTCGTTGAGCGTGGCGCAGGCCTCAATGGGGTACAGCACCAGTTGGAAGAACGCGTCCTGGTACGAGGCCGGCAACGTGGCCTTCACCCGCTCCGCGCGCTGAACCAGCGCCTGCCATTCCTGCAGCACCCGCTCGGCTTCGCCATCGTTGACAAGGCTGAAGGTCGTGGGTGACAACTGCTCGGGTTTGCGGCGGCCGTTGAAGCGCGTGTACTGCG
>JANOAM010000625.1:0-7362 GCA_031411215.1 Betaproteobacteria bacterium | reverse complement strand
GCGGCGGCACGGCGACGGCGATCGAGGAGCTCGGGCTTTCGGTCACGCGCGTCGAGTCGATCACGGAGTTTCCCGAGCTGCTCGGCGGCCGCGTCAAGACGCTGCACCCGCGCATCCACGGTGGCCTGCTGGCAAGGCGCGACCTGCCGGAACACATGGCCGCGATCAAGCAGCATGGCATTGACGCCATCGACCTGCTGATCGTCAACCTCTACCCCTTCGCCAAGGCCACGGCTCGTGCGGAGTGCACGCTGGAAGACGCCATCGAGAACATCGACATCGGCGGCCCGGCCATGTTGCGTGCGGCGGCCAAGAACTGGTCTGGCGTGGCCGTGGTCATCGAACCGGCTGACTACGAACGTGTGCTGACAGAACTGCGTGCGGGCGAAATCACTCGCGCCACCAAGTTCATGCTGGCGCGCAAGGTGTTCGCCCACACCGCCGCCTACGACGGCATGATCAGCAACTACCTCAGCAGCCTGCAGCCGGGCGCCGAGGAAGCCGAAAGCGCCGTGCCCGTGCGCCAGGCTTACCCGGCGGTTTATTCGCTGCAGCTCAGCAAGACGCAGGACATGCGCTACGGCGAGAACCCGCACCAGAGCGCGGCCTTCTACCGCGAGGCGCAGCCCGCTGCCGGCACGCTGGCCAGCTGGACGCAGCTGCAGGGCTAGGCGCTCAGCTACAACAACATCGCCGATGCGGATGCCGCATGGGAGTGCGTGAAGACCTTCGACGCGCCGGCCTGTGTCATTGTCAAGCACGCCAACCCCTGTGGCGTGGCGGTCGGCACCAGCCTGGTGGAGGCCTACGGCAAGGCCTGGAAGACAGACCCCACATCCGCCTTTGGCGGCATCCTGGCCTTCAACCGCCCGCTGGACGAAGCCACCGCGCGGCAGATCGGCGACAACAAGCAGTTCGTGGAAGTGCTTATCGCCCCCAGCGTGACGCCCGAGGCGCGGGCCGTCCTGGCGCCCAAACAGAACGTGCGCGTGCTGGAAGTGGCGCTGGGCAAGGAAGCCAATGCGCTGGACTTCAAGCGCGTGGGCGGCGGCATGCTGCTGCAGTCGCCGGACACCAAGAACGTGGCGCCGTCCGAACTGCGTGTGGTGACCAAGCGGGCGCCGACGGCGCAGCAGATGGACGACTTGATGTTTGCCTGGAAGGTGGCCAAGTTCGTCAAGAGCAACGCCATCGTGTTCTGCGCTGGGGGCATGACGCTGGGTGTGGGCGCGGGGCAGATGAGCCGTGTCGACAGTGCCCGCATTGCACGCATCAAGGCGGGGAATGCGGACTTGTCGCTGAAGGGGTCAGCGGTGGCCAGCGATGCGTTCTTCCCGTTTCGCGATGGGCTGGATGTCGTGATCGACGAAGGCGCTTCCTGCGTCATCCAGCCGGGCGGCAGCATGCGGGACGATGAGGTCATCGCCGCGGCTGATGAGCGCGGCATTGCGATGGTGTTCACCGGGACTCGGCACTTCAGACACTGAGTGACTGTGCTGGAAGTGCAGCCGGGGTCTCGGCCCCGGGGCCGACTCACTTTCTTTGCTGGTGCAAAGAAAGTAAGCAAAGAAAGCACCTTGAAGAGCTTGCAGTGGTTGGCGTAGGGATCGGTCGCTGGCGCTTCGGCCGGTGAAGCTCGGTGCTCTCGCAAAGTATTGCTCGACAGGGCGCTGGGCTGCGAGCGCAGCGGACCTTGGGGCGCCGCACTCGGCAACCGAGGAAGTACGAAGAGAGACACGGCGACTCGCGCGCGCTTACGGCCGTAGGCATGAAAGACCGCACTGCGCAAAGCGCTGCCTCAGCCGTCCAGCATGGCGGCCAGCAGCAGGCGCGCCTTGTCCCAATCGCGCCGCACGGTGCGTTCGGTCAGGCCCAGTGCTTCGCCGATTTCCGCTTCGCTGTAACCGCCAAAGTAGCGCATCTCCACCACCTGGGCCAGGCGCGGCTCGGTCTGTGCCAGCAGGTCCAGCGCTTCGTGCACATGCAGCAGGGTGTCCTCGGCCGCGGGCAGGCCGTCACCCAGCGCGGTGTCCAGGGTCAGGCGCTCCAGGTCACCACCGCGTTTTTCAGCCTGGCGCTCGCGCACCGCGTCGATGATCACCGACCGCATGACGCTGGATGCATAGGCGAAGAAAGCGCGCCGGTCCTCGCTGTGCAGGTTGCCGGCGCGCAGGAAGCGCAGGTAGCTCTCGTGCACCAGGGCCGTGGTGTCCAGCACCGTGTTGCGGCCACCACCGTGCAGGCGGGAACGCGCGAGCTTGCGCAACTCACCATAGGCGGTGGCAAACAGCGTCTCGCGCGCGCCCGGTTCCTGGGCGTTGACGCGGCGTATGAGTTCGCTGAGGTCGGTGTCCATGCTGGCCGCTCCCCGTTTGCGGTCGATGGTAGCCCTTGCCCTGTGCAAGGGTGGTGCAGCCAGAGACGCGCACATTTCACCTTGAAATTCCTCCACCAGGAGTTGGAATTTCAATATGATGATGGCCATGCTGCCCCGCCCCAGCCTGCTGTCTGCCGTGCGCGCCGCGCTGGCACGCAGCCCCGCCGTGGCGCTGGTGGGCCCGCGCCAGGTAGGCAAGACCACCTTGGCGCGCGGCCTGCTGGACAGTGGCACCTCCAACTGGTTCGACCTGGAAGACCCGCAAGCGGTGGCACAACTGCTGGCCCCCATGACGGCCCTGGCCCCGCTGCGCGGCCTGGTGGTGGTGGACGAGGTGCAACACGCACCAGAACTGTTCAAGGTCCTGCGCGTGCTGGTGGACCGGCCGGACAACCCCGCACGTTTCCTGCTGCTGGGCAGTGCCTCGCCCGCTTTGTTGCGGCAGTCGGCCGAGTCGCTGGCGGGCCGCATCGAGGTCATCGAAGCCGGTGGCTTCACGCTGGACGAAACCGGGACAGACGCCGCGACGGCCCTATGGTGGCGTGGTGGCTTCCCGCGGTCCTTCACGGCCGCGACCGACGACGCCAGCCGCGTCTGGCGGCGCGAGTTCATCCGCACGGCGGTGGAACGCGACCTGCCGCAGCTGGGCATGAACGTGCCCGCACCTGCCATCTACCGCTTCTGGTCCATGCTGTCGCACTTCCACGGCCAGGTGTGGAACGCGGCTGACCCAGCGCGGTCCCTGGGCGTGGGCGAAAACACGGTGCGCCGCTACCTGGACTGGCTGACCCAGGCCTATCTTGTACGCCAGCTGCAACCCTGGTTTGCCAACCTGGGCAAGCGCCAGGTCAAGGCGCCCAAGATCTACCTGTGCGACACCGGCCTGCTGCATGAACTGTGGGGCGTGGCCGACCCTGAAGCCTTGTGGCGCCACCCCAGAAGTGGCGCGTCCTGGGAAGGATTTGCGCTGGACCAGGTGCTGCGCATCGCGCGGCCCGACGAGGCCTACTTCTGGGCCACGCATGCGGGGGCAGAACTGGACCTGCTGATGTTCAAGGATGGGCGCCGCGTGGGTGTGGAGTTCAAGCGCAGTGACGCGCCCACGCTCACGCCGTCCATGCGCATCGCCATGCAGGACCTGACGCTGGATGTGCTCTATGTCGTCTACCCTGGCACACGTCGCTACGTGCTGGCCGAGCGCGTCGAGGCCGTTCCTCTGTCGGCGCTGCTGCCGGCTGCGCCAAGGGCCGGGTAGCATCACCGCCATGACCCGTGCCGACGCCATGGGCGCCCTCCTGGCCTTCATCGCCCGCCTGATCACAGGCACCCAAGGCCATTGGAAAGGCTGCCCCCCCAAGGCCGAGCAGCGCATCTACTTTGCCAACCACCAGAGCCACCTGGACTGGGTGCTGATCTGGGCCGCGCTGCCGCATGAACTGCGCGCCCGCACCCGGCCTATCGCCGCCAAGGACTACTGGACTTCGTCGCCTTTCAAGCAGTGGCTGACGACCGAGGTCTTCCGCGCCGTCTACGTCAACCGAACGCGCACTGACGACCAAGATCCGCTGGAGCCGCTGGTGCAGGCGTTGGGCAACGGCGACTCGCTGGTGATTTTTCCCGAAGGCACGCGCAGCAATGCCGATGAGCCCAAGGCCTTCAAGAGCGGCCTCTACCACCTGGCCGAGCAGTTCCCCGGTGTGCAGCTGATCCCTGCGTGGATAGACAACGTGCAGCGTGTCATGCCCAAGGGTGAGGTCGTGCCCGTGCCCGTGCTGTGCACGGTGACGTTTGGTGAACCGCTGCAGTTGCAGGCCGGTGAGGACAAGCGGGTCTTCCTGGAACGTGCTCGCGACGCCGTGCTCGCACAACGCCCGGGCCGTGTGGCATGACGGCATGAACATCGACCTGCACATCCTGCGCGACTGGCCTGTGAACCAGCAGGTGGCGTTGCTCTTCGTTGCGCTGTTCGGCCTGCTGATGCTGGTGTCTGCCGCCCTGACGGTGTGGCTGCTGCGTGATGACGAAGAAGCCCATCGCGAACGCCGCCTGCGTGTGCAGCGTGATCTGCGCGCCGTGTGGATAGGCGCCGTGGTGTTCTGGCTGGCCTGGGTCAGCGGTGCCGTCGGCGCCACCCTGGCCACAGCCTTGTTCAGCTTCCTGGCGCTGCGTGAGTTCATCACCCTGGTGCGCACGCGCCGCGGTGACCACCGCAGCCTGATCCTGGCCTTCTTCGTCACCCTGCCCATTCAGTACCTGCTGGTGGGCGTGGAAGCCTTTGACCTGTTCACGGTGTTCGTGCCGGTCTATGTGTTCCTGGCGATCCCCGTCATCAGCGCGCTGGCTGGGGACCCGGAACGTTTTCTGGAACGCAATGCCAAGATCCAGTGGGGCATCATGGTCTGCGTCTACGGCCTGAGCCACGCGCCCGCGCTGCTGCTGCTGGACCTGCCGCGATTTGCTGATCGCGGCGCCTTCCTGCTCTTCCTGCTGGTGGTGGCGGTGGCCGTGGCGCAGCTGGCGCAGGAACTGGCCAGCCGCCGCCTGCGTCGCCGGCCCGTGGCGCGGCAGATCGACCGCAGCTTCTCCTACCGCGCCTTCGCGCTGGGCGTATTGGCCGCGGCCCTGGTGGGCGCGGCGCTGTTCTGGATCACGCCTGTGAGCCCCTGGCGCGCGGCATTGATGGCGGCCGTGGCCGGCGCCTGCGGCAACCTCGGTGAACTGGTGATGCGTGCGTTGAAGAAGGACGCGGGGGTGAGGTACTGGGGCAACCGCAGCAGCGTCACGGGTGCGGTGGGTCTGCTGGACCGCGTGGCGCCGCTGTGTTTCGCGGCGCCCGTGTTCTTCCACTTCGTGCGCTGGTACGTCACGTGAGCATCATCCTGGGCATCGATCCGGGTCTGCAGCGCACGGGCTTCGGCGTCATCCAGGCCGAGGGCCAGCGCCTGGCCTACATCGCCAGCGGCACCATCAGCACGCTGGAGGTGTCGCGTGGCGACTTGCCGGCGCGGCTGAAGATCATCTTCGACGGTGTGTGTGAAGTGGTGCAGCGCTACCAGCCCGACTGCGCCTGCGCTGAAATCGTCTTCGTCAACGTCAACCCGCAGAGCACGCTGCTGCTGGGCCAGGCGCGTGGTGCCGCGCTGGCGGCGCTGGTGAGCGGCGGCCTGCCGGTGACCGAGATCACCGCGCTGCAGATGAAGAAGGCCATCGTCGGCCACGGCCTGGCCACCAAGCCGCAGGTGCAGGAGATGGTGAAGCGCCTGCTCAAGCTGCCCACGCTGCCCGGCAAGGATGCGGCAGACGCGCTGGGCCTGGCCATCAGCCACGCCCACAGCCGCGCGGCCATGCTGGCCATCGGTGACGTCACCACCTTGCAACGCAAGGCCCACGCGACTTATCGCAAAGGCCGTGTCTATTGACCCGTGTCGATTGACCCGTGTCTATCCAACATCTCCACCGAAGGACTCCGCATGACCAGCCCCATCACCACGCAGTGGATAGACATCGCCCCCGGCTTCGCCGGCTACCTGGCCCTGCCGCCCGGTGGCCGCGGCCCGGGTCTGCTGCTGTGGCAGGAAATATTCGGTGTCAACGAACACATACGCGCCGTGGCGGACCAGTACGCGCTGGCCGGCTTTGTGGTGCTGGCGCCCGACGTCTTCTGGCGCCAGGCGCCGCTTGTGGAGCTGGGCTACGCGGGCGACGACTACGCACGTGCCATCCGCCTCATGCAGGGGTACGCGGCGCCCGATGCGCTGGCCGACGGGCTTGCTGATATCACCGCCGCCATGAAGACCCTGCGCGCACGGCCTGAAGTCCACGGCAAGGTCGGCAGCATCGGCTACTGCATGGGCGGGCGCCTGGCCTACCTCACGGCCGCCACCACCGACGTGGACGCCGCCGTGCCTTACTACGGCGGCGGCATCCACGGCCAGCTGGAACACGCTGCGGCCATCCGGTGCCCCATGCAGTTCCACTACGCTGAGCAGGACAACAACATCCCGCTGACGGCCGTGGAGCAGGTGCGCGCGGCCTTGCCCGCCCCGAAGCACGAACTGCACATCTACCCTGGGGCGCACCACGGCTTCAACTGCTGGGCGCGTGGCAGCTACCACGCCGGCAGCGCGGCCCTGGCCCATGGCCGTGCGTTGACCTTCCTGTCCACCCAGCTTTTCGTCTGAGCGGTGTGTGGGTGTGGTGTGATGCCAGAGGGGAAAGCACCCCCTGTCACAAGCCCTGTCCCCCGGCCCGGAGCCCGACCAGCCGCTGCCGCTGGTCTGAAACGAAGTGCAGCCGCAGCACCCGCTGCCGCACTGCGTTTATGCCGTGGCGACACTGGACACCCTGGCCGTCAACCAGGCCGCATGCCTGCTTTGCGGCTGCGTCGAAGCTGACTTCCTGCTGCTGAACCGCGAGGCTTTGCTGTTCTTCGTCCCGCTCAGTCCCCTGATATGCGGTGTTCCCCGTGCTTTGTTCCCTGGCACGTTTATGGCAAGGTGTGGCTCACTGAGGTTGCGTCGTGAACCTTGCGCCAAGGAGCCGTGCATGAGCGTTGAACACAGCCTGGTCCCTGCCACCTGCGGTGGCAGCATTCCCATCGCCAGGATGCGCCCGGTCTACCGCCTGGGGGACGTGGAACAGCGCCTGGACAAGCTGCCCGCCAGCAACGACCACGAACACCTGCGCGCCACCTACAACCGCATGCTGGAAAAAGGTGCCGACCGCTTCCAGGTCAAGCCCGGCGGCCTGCCCGCCATGGACCACCTGTACGACGAACTGCCCAACTTCACCGAGGTGCTGGACGACGTCAAGCGCCAGCTGGCCCTGTGCCAGGACAGCCGCGACGCGCTGGAAATCACGCCCATGCTGCTGCTGGGCCCACCCGGCATCGGCAAGACGCACTTCGCGCGTGAAGTGGCACAACTGCTGGGCACCGGCATGGGCTTCATCAGCATGAGCAGCCTGACCGCAGGCTGGGTGCTGTC
>JANOAM010000624.1:0-3674 GCA_031411215.1 Betaproteobacteria bacterium | reverse complement strand
TCCAGCATCCAGGCCAGCATGGATGTCGTGCTGGTCTTGCCATGCGTGCCCGCCACGGCCAGCACATGGCGGCCCTGCAGCACGTGTTCGGCCAGCCACTGCGGGCCGCTGGTGTAGGCCGCGCCGGCGTCCAGGATGGCTTCCATCAAGGGGTTGCCGCGTGTCACCACGTTGCCGATGACGTAGACATCGGCCTTCAACGCCAGCTGATCCGCGCCAAAACCTTCGATGAGCTCAATGCCCAAAGCGCGCAGCTGGTCGCTCATGGGCGGGTAGACGCCGGCGTCGCAGCCCGTCACGCGGTGGCCGGCTTCGCGCGCCAGCGCCGCCAGGCCGCCCATGAAGGTGCCGCAGATGCCCAGGATGTGGATGTGCATGCGGACGATTCTAGGAGTCGGTTCCCCACGCAAGGGACATGATTGCCCGTGCTAGCGTGCGCTGATGCCGACCGTCTCCACGGGCTTCACGGGCCTGCCGTGGATCGCTTCCAGCGCCTGGGCCTACCCCGCGCTGGAGGTGGTGCATGTGCTGGGCATCGCGCTGCTGCTGGGCAGCCTGGTGCTGCTGGACCTGCGCGTCTGGGGCGCGGCCACGGAACTGCCCTTGCGCCCGCTGGCGCGCTTGGCGCTGCGTGTCACGGTGGCCGGTTTCCTGCTGATCCTGTGCAGCGGCCTGCTGATGTTTTCGGCCCACCCCAACGACCTGCTGTCCAACCGCGCCTTCCTGCTCAAGCTGGGCCTGGTGCAGCTGGCGGGCCTCAACGCCTTGTGGTTCCACGGCCGCGGCAGCCTGGACAAGGCCGACGGCCTGGCTCGTGTGCAGACCCTGCTGTCCACGGGGCTGTGGCTGGGCGCCATCATCTGCGGCCGCTGGATCGCCTACCTGTGAAGGAGCCTGTCATGCTCAACCGTCGCCATGTCGTGAGCCTGCCTTTGCTGACCACGCTGCCGGCCCGCGCCCACCACGGCTGGAGCAGCTTCGACCAGACCCGGCCGCTCTACCTGGAAGGCAAGGCGCTCAAGGTGCACTGGGCCAACCCGCATGCGGAGTTGCAGCTGGAACTGCCCGCCACCGGCCTCAAGCTGCCGGCCGACCTGGTCACGCGCGCGCTGCCGGCCCAGGCCTCGCCGGTGGACGGCGCGACCTTGCTGAAGGCCGCTCAATTGCCCACGCGCAAGGACCGGCGTTGGGAAATCGAGCTGGCTCCTATCTCGCGCATGAACGCCTGGGCCGTGCCGGAGATCAAGGCCGGTGACACCGTGGCCCTGCTGGGCTTCACCCTCACCGGCGAAAAGGGGGACGCCGTGCTGCGCGCGGAGTACCTCTTCCTGGCCGGAAAGACCTACGGGCTGCGTTCCGCCCCGGCCTGAACGGGTTCAGGCCCGCAAGGCGTCGCGTGCCGCGGCGACGGTCGCTTCAATGTCCGCCGCCGTGTGCGCCGCGCTGACAAAGCCGGCTTCATAAAGCGCTGGAGCCAGGTAGACGCCGCGGTCCAGCATGGCGTGGAAGAAGCGGTTGAAGCGCTCCTTGTCGGTGGCCATGGTGCCGCCGTAGTTCTGCGGCAGGGCGGACGCGAAGAAGAAGCCGAACATGCCGCCTTCGCAGTCGCCCACCAGCGGCACACCGGCCTCCTGCGCCGCGCCTTCGAGGCCGACGACCAGGCTCTTGGTGCGCGCCGACAGCGCTTCGAAGAAGCCCGGCTTGCTGATCTCCTTCAGCGTGGCCAGGCCGCAGGCCGTGGCCACCGGGTTGCCGCTGAGCGTGCCGGCCTGGTAGACCGGGCCCAGGGGGGCCAGCTGGCTCATCACCGCACGCGTGCTGCCAAAGGCCGCCAGCGGCATGCCGCCGCCGATGACCTTGCCGAAGACGCTCATGTCAGGTTTGAAGCCGGGGATCAGCTGCGCGTAGAGGCTCTGCGCACTGCCCAGCGCCACGCGGAAGCCCGACATCACCTCGTCAAACACCAGCATCGTGCCGTGCTGGGTGCACAGATCGCGCAGCTTGCTCATGAAGGGCACGGAAGCGCGCACGAAGTTCATGTTGCCGGCGATGGGCTCGATCATCACGCAGGCGATCTCGTTGCCTTGCGCGGCAAAGGCTTCTTCCAGCTGCGCCAGGTTGTTGTACTCCAGGACCAACGTGTGCTTGACCACGTCTTCCGGCACGCCCGCGCTGGTGGGAAAGCCGAAGGTGGCCAGGCCCGATCCGGCCTTGACCAGCAGCGCGTCGGCATGGCCGTGGTAACAGCCTTCGAACTTGATGATCTTGTTGCGGCCGGTCGCACCACGCGCCAGTCGCAGCGCGCTCATGCCGGCTTCGGTGCCGCTGCTGACCAAGCGGATCTGCTCGACGCTGGGCACCAGGGCGATGATGGCCTCAGCGAGTTCGATCTCGCGCTCGGTGGGCGCGCCAAAGCTGAAGCCGTCCATTGCGGCCTTCTGCACCGCGTCCAGCACCGCCGGGTCCGTGGCCCAGGATCATCGGGCCCCAGGAGCCGATGTAGTCGATGTAGCGCCGGCCCTCGGCGTCCCACATGTACGGGCCCTGTGCGCGGGCTATGAAACGCGGTGTGCCGCCCACCGCACGGAAGGCGCGGACCGGCGAATTCACGCCGCCGGGGATGACGCGCTGCGCGCGTGCAAAGAGTTCTTCGTTGGTCGTCATGGGGTTGCCTCGTGGACCAAGCTTCCCGCCGCGGAACCGGCTTTGCCGGGCCGCTGGCGGACGGCCCCCTTGGGGGGTAGCGAGCGCGAGCGAGCTTGGGGGCTCAATGGATTCGGCGCGGATGGCCCTTGGTGCTGCCATCGTCCGGATCTCCGGGGCCGTTGTCGACGGGGTTCTCGCCGTCCTCGCCTTCTTCCGGCGGTGGCAGGGCCCAGAAGAAGCGGTCGGGCACCACGCCGCCCATTCCCGGGCGGAAGCCGGCGTCCAGGCTCTGGTCCAGGAAGGACAGCGCCTCGCCGACAGCGGCCTGCAGTTCACCGCCAGAGGCCAGCAGCGACGCCAGCGCGGCGGCCAGCGTGTCGCCGGCGCCGACGAAAGCCGTGTCGAAACGTTCGAACTTCTCGCCCGCAATGGCGCCCTGCGGGCTGGCCAGCACGTTGTCTATGAACTGCTCACTGCCCTTGCTGGCCAGCATCACGCCGGTCACCAGCACATAACGTGTGCCATGTTCACCGGCGGCCACGGCCAGTTCGCGTGCCGAGGGCGGGCGTTCGCTGTCCCATTCCGGCAGCAGGAAGTCCTGCAGCGTCTTGTGGCTGCCAACCAGCACTTCGGTCGCGGGCAGGATCAACTCGCGGAAGGCGTCCAGGTAGGGCTGCTGCAGGTCCTCTTCCATCCAGGACAGGTTGGGCATGTAGGACACCAGCGGGATCTCGCTGTAGTCGCTCAGGATCTCGGCCACGGCCGACACGTTGTCGGCGTTGCCCAGGAAGCCGACCTTCCAGCCTGACAGCGTCACGTCTTCTAGGATGGTGCGGGCCTGCTCGGCCACGGCGTCGGCTTCGATCTCGTGCTGGTCGAAGATGTCGGCGGTGTCGCGCATGACAATGGCGGTGACCACGGGCAGCGCGTGTGCGCCCATGGCGGCCACGGTGGCGATGTCACCGGCCAGGCCGCCGGCGCCGCTGGGGTCGCTGGCGTTGAAGCACATCACACAGGCCGGAGGCGGC
>JANOAM010000623.1:0-3954 GCA_031411215.1 Betaproteobacteria bacterium | reverse complement strand
GGCTGGGCGGCCACGCGTTCAAAGGCGGCGGCCAGGTCCGGCAGGTAGGCCCAGGCGTGAGGCACGTTCAGCGGGCCGGGGTAGACGAGCTTGCCGCGGGCGATGTCCTTGACGATGGCCTGGTCGAACCAGGACCCGCTGCCGCAGCCGAAGAAGTCGCCCGCACGGATGACGACGCAGCGCAGGCCGCGGCCTTGCTGCTCGGCTGCTTGTGCAGCCTGGCGCATCTCGTCTTCCATGGCGATGCGGATGCGCGCCTTCTCGTGGTCGGCCACCTGCGGTGTGTCCTCGCGCAAGACGGCAGGCAAGCGGCTGCCGAAGTTGTAGACATTGCCCGGCAGAAGGAAGCTCGCGCCGAGGGACTGCGCCACGGCAAGACCTTGGCGAAACAGCGGCATTGCTTCGGTGTCCCAGCGCGTGTACAGCGGGTTGACGGCATGCACCACGGCGGTGGCGCCAGCGGCTGCACGCACCAGGGCGTCGGTATCGCTCAAGGGCATGGCCAGCGAAGTGACGTTCGCAGGCACCGTGGCCGATGGCGCGCGCCGCACCTGGGCCAGCACGCGCCAGCCGGCCCGCGCAAAGGCTTGCACGGCCGCCTGGCCGAAGCGGCCGTTGGCACCGAGGATGAGGACTGTGTTCATGGGAGGGCTCCTGTTCAACATGGCCCTCAGTGTGGGCAGGTCAGACCTATTCAGCAATTGATGATGAATGCACCTGAGATATACATTTATGCATGGCTCAACACGCCTTTGACTGGACCCTGGTGCGCAGCTTCCTGGCCGTGCTGGACGCCGGCAGCCTGATGGGCGCTGCACGTGCGCTGGGCGCACAGCAGCCCACACTCAGCCGCCACGTGGCCGAACTGGAAGCGCAGTTGGGCACGCCGCTCTTTGAACGCACCGGCCGCGGCGTGCTGCCCACCGCCGCGGCCCTGGCCATCGCCGACAGCGCGCGCCAGATGCAGGTTGGCGCCGAACAGCTGGCGCGCGGCCTGAACAGGAGCCGCGAGGCCACCACCGGCACGGTGCGCATCACCACCAGTCAAGTGGCCGCCAGCTGGCTGCTGCCGCCGGTGCTGGTGCGCCTGCAGCAGGCCGAGCCCGGTATCCAGGTGGAACTCGTGGCCAGCAACGGACTGAGCAACCTGCTGCGGCGCGAGGCCGACATCGCGGTGCGCATGGTGCGTCCAGCACAACAGAGCCTGGTGGCGCGCAAGCTGGGCGAACTGGCCATAGTGGCCGCCGCGCACGACAGCTACCTGCAGCGCGCCGGTGTGCCCACGAAGCCCGAAGACTTGCATCGCCACCGGCTCATCGGCTTTGACCGCGACGACAGCATCCAGCGCGGCTTTGCGGCCATGGGCTACACGCTGCCGCGCCAGGCTTTCCAGTTGCGCACCGACGACCAGCTGGCCTACGGTCGCCTGGTGGCCACCGGTGCGGGCATCGGCTTCGTCGCGGGCTACACCGTGCGCCAGTGGCCCGGTGTGCGCATGCTGCTGCCCATGCTGAAGATCCCGCCGCTGCCCTGCTGGCTGGCCGTGCACCGCGAAATCCGCGGCAGCGCGCTGGTGCGCCGGGTCTACGACTTCCTGGCGGATGCGATTCCCGACGAATTGGCGCGCACCTGAACGGCCGCGGTCAGCGCCAGGCTCAGGCCATCAGAACGGCGTGCGCTTCTCGCAAGGGCTGCCTTCCGCGGGCCGGACCGGCACCGACATCAACCAGCCGCGCAGGTTGCGCAGCACGGCCCGCGCGCAGTCGCCACCGATCTGCTGCGCGCGTTCGGTGCGTTCGATGCCGCCCTGCAGGTAGCGGTGCGTGCGCATGGGTGGAGCGGCTTCGCCGCCAATCGGCGGCGGCTTCGCCGTTTGCAGCGCGATCTGCAGGGCGTGCGCCAGCATGCCTGCTGCGGTGGACTTCAGGCGCGCGGCGCCGTCAGCAGACCAGTGGGCACGTGCATCTGCGGCGTCGTGCGGCGACGACACCACCCGCACCACGTTCTCAGTGGGCGTGGCGGCCGGCGCGGCCACCTGCTTGACGGCCACGTCCAGCACCAGCACACCCTCGTCCTGCGCCAGGGTGAACACCGCGGCCGTCTCCATCCAGGCACCCTGCTTGGGCGGGTCCTGTTCTTCCCACAGCTGTGGCGCAGACTCGGCCGGCAGTGTGGCCAGGGTGGCGTCCCACAGGGCCCGGGCCGGCCAGGCGCGAAGCGCGTCGGCATACGGCGCCAGCACGCGGTCAGCCTCGTCCTGTTCCTTTTTGCGGGCGGCGTTTTGTGCACCGTGGCTGATGGCGGCGTGGGTGAAGATGGCGGCCAGCAAACCGACGGCGCCAAAGGCTGGGTAGAGGCCGATCTGTGGGCCGATGCCCACACCCGTGCCCTCCGTGGCGAGCATGCCGCGCCAGGGCACCTCAGGCGTGGCCGGGGCCCGCCACCACATTGGCTCGGACGCCGCCATCGCGCTAGGCGCCTGGGCGAATAGCCAGGCGGCCAGCCAGGCGACCCAGGGCACGTGCCGCCGCTTCACTTGGTGAGCGGCTTCTTGACCATGTCCATCCCGGTTTCCAGCACCTGAAAGTAGGCGTTGGTCAGGCCCGGGAATTTCGGCTCGTCCCAGGCGCCTTCCGCGCCGCGGGACAGCGACAAGGGCAGATACCACTCCAGCGCGTGGGTGGACAGATCGATCAGCGACACGTTGCCGTAGAGCACGGCCCGCGGCACGTCGGTGGGCACGTAGGCCGAGAAGGAACGCCACACGCCCAGAGCCGTGATGTCCACGACCAGAAGACGGTCCAGCTGGTGCTTGGCCTTCAGCGCAGCAAAGCTCTTGCGCGACTTGTTGGTGGTGTCGCCGCCCAGATCAGGCAGGTCCGCTACCTTCAAGGGGCCCTGGATGAGCACCGCGTCAATGCCTTGCTTCTTCAGCAAGTCCACCAGTTGGCCGGGCAGCGGCAGCAACTCTGCAGTGCTGAAGGCCTGCACTTCCTTGTTCAGCGACGAGTGCGCGCCATTGGCGAATGCCAGGCACAGCAGGCAGCCGGCGCCGGGGAACTGCGTGTCGGGCTTGGGCAGGTCGGCCAGGATCACGCCCATGCGACCCTGCTTGGCCTTGCCGGCGGAGAAGTAGTCCGCTTGCAGATTCACCGGTTGCTGCACCGGGCCCGCGCAGCCGGCCAGCAGCACGGCCACGCCCAGCGCGAAAGCCGCTCCAAAACGACGAAAAGACATAAGACTCCCTCTGTGGTGAACGCCACCGGAGCTGCCAAGTGGCCACCGGCATGACGCGCAGGATGATAGGAGTCGGTCCTGGCCCGGCAGTGCAAAGCCCCGGACCTTGGGGACGGGAGTTTCCCGACTTCAGCGTCGCAGCAGATCCAGGTAGGAGCCCGCCAAGCGCGGTGCGTTGGCCAGGCCCAGGGCCTGCATCAGCGCTTCAGCGGTGGCGGTGCCTTCTGCGTCGCTTTGGTCCGGCCGCAGCACCACTTCCAGTTCCATGAAGTCGCCCAGGCCAAAAACCTGGTCCAGGTGGATGCGCGTTTGCCCGGCCAGCAGCAACCAGCGCTGCTTGCGCACGCGGCCCTGCAGGCCGCAGGCGCGTGTCAAGGCTTCGCGCAGCGCGGCCGGGTCGGGCGCGGGCACACGCACGTAGTCGCTGGCCTTGGCGTCGGCGCGGTCGGCGCGGTGGTAATGGATGAGCTCCGCACTGCCGTCAGCAAACTGGCGCAGCTTCAGGCGCCCTTGCGGCACGTGGAAGAAGCTGTCGTCCTGTTCGATCAGCGTGGGCTCGGCGCCAGCCAGCGCCTTGGCGCGGGGCAGCAGCGCATCAACGCTGTCAATGCGCGCCTTGATCTCGATGTTGCGCGCCACGGACTCAGGCGCCGGCCGCGATCTTGCGCAACGCCTGTTCAAACACCTCCGGCGGCTGCCCGCCCTGGATCAGGTGCT
>JANOAM010000622.1:0-2825 GCA_031411215.1 Betaproteobacteria bacterium | reverse complement strand
TACCGCATGTTCGATGTGCTGGAGGGCGTGCTGCCCAAGCGCACGCGCAGCGAACACTGGCCCTTGCCCAAAGCCCCCAAAGCCCCCAAACCCTGAGGAGCACCCACCATGGCCGACCCGCAAGCCGCCACGCGCACGCAGTTGCGCAACATCCAGGCCAAAACCGGCAAGACCATTGCGGCGCTGCATGCGGCCGTCGCGGCCACCGGCCTGGCCAAGACCGGCGAACGGCGCACCTGGCTGATGGAACACTTCAAGCTGGGCTACGGCGATGCCAACGCGGTGGCGCTGTTCATGGACAGGCCCTTGCCGGATCTCGGGGACGCGCCCGCCGCGGCGCCGCCCGCGGATGGCGACGGCGACCCACTCGACGCCATCTACACCGGCCCCAAGGCTGAATTGCGGCCCTTGCACGACGCGGTGATGAAGGCCGTGGCGGCGCTGGGCCCTTGTGAAGAAGCGCCGAAGAAGAGCTACGTCAGCCTGCGCCGCAAGAAGCAGTTTGCGATGGTCGGGCCGGCCACCAAGGACAGCGTGGAGATCGGCTTCAATGCCAAGGACCTGGCGCCGCATGCGCGGCTGAAGGTGCAGCCGCCCGGCAGCATGTGCCAGGCCACCACACGCATCAGCGGCGTCGTGGAGGTGGACGCCACGCTGAAGGGCTGGTTGAAGAAGGCCTACGACGCGGCTGGGTGAGCCGCTTTCACCGGTGTCATTCGAACTTGGCGCCCGAGTCCTTCACCACCTTGGCCCAGCGTGCCTTTTCGCTCTTGATGAAGTCACCGAAGGCGGCCGGTGTGCCGGGCCGGGTTTCGGCGCCGGCGGCGGTCAGGCGCGCCTGCATCTCGGGCGTGGCCAGGATCTGCGTCACCGTGGCATGCAGCTTGGCCACGATCTCGGGGGGTGTGCCCGCCGCCGCGACGATGCCCTGGAAGGAGCCGGTCTCGAAGCCCGGCAGCCCGGCCGATTCGGCCACGGTGGGGATGTCTGGTGCGGCCGAGAAGCGCTTGGCGCTGGAGATGGCCACGGCCTTCAGGCGCCCGTCCTTGACTGCGGGGTAGGTGGCCAGCATGCCATTGAACAGCACCTGCGCCTGGCCGCCCATCACGTCGCCGATGGCCTGCGCGCCGCCCTTGTACGGGATGTAGGTCCACTTGATGCCGCTGCGCATCGCGAACTCGATGCCGGCCAGGTGGTTGGCGCCACCCAGGCCCGAGATGGCGAAGTTCAGGCTGTCGGGCTTGGCCTTGGCCAGCGCGATCAATTCCTTGGCGTCCTTGGCAGGCACAGAAGGATGCACGGCCAGGATGTGCGGCGAGTAGGCCACCATGACCACCGGCGCAAAGTCCTTCACCGGGTCGAATGAGAGCTGCGGGAACACACTGGGCGCGATGGCCAGCGAGCCGATGTCGGCCAGCATCAGCGTGTAGCCGTCAGGCGCCGACTTGGCCACCATGTCGGCACCCAGGTTGCCGGTGGCGCCGGGCTTGTTGTCCACCAGCACCTGCTGGCCCAGCGCCTTGGTGATCTCCGGCGCCAGCGCACGCGCCAGGATGTCCGACGTGCCACCCGCCGGGTAGGGCACGATGATGCGGATGGTCTTGCTGGGCCAGGCCTGGGCCCAGGCGCTGCCGGCCACCAGGCTGGCGGCGGCAATGACGATGGCGGCTTGGATGCGCTTCATGGGGTCGTGGTCTCCTGAGGTTTTCGCGGGTGCGGTCTGCCGACCGTGATGCCCGCAGGGTAGGCGCGGCAAGCCGGGCTGAACAGGCAGGCTTGCCCGCAGCACGGCCGCTGCGTCCCAAGCCGTGGAACGGCCCTGGGCCTGGTGCGGGCTTACAGGTCGGTGCGCAGGTGCCAGATTTCGGGGAACAGCACCGTGTCCAGCATCTTGCGCAGGTAGCTGACACCACCGGTGCCGCCGGTGCCGCGCTTGAAGCCGATGACACGTTCCACGGTGGTGACATGGCGGAAGCGCCACAGGCGGAAGGCGTCTTCCAGGTCGGTCAGTTCTTCGCCCAGCTGGTACAGGTCCCAGTGGGTGTCGGGTGCGCGGTAGACCTGCAGCCAGGCGGCTTCGACTTCGGCGCTCTCCGCGTAGGGTTGGGACCAGTCGCGTTCGGTGTGGCTGCTGGGCACCGGCAAGCCGCGGCGCGCCAGCAGGCGCAGGGCTTCGTCGTAGAGTGACGGTGCGCGGTACGCGGCTTCCACATGCGCCAGCAGGTCCGCCCGGTGTGCGTGCGGCTTGAGCATGGCCGCGTTCTTGTTGCCCAGGCTGAATTCAATGCAGCGGTACTGCCAGCTCTGGAAGCCGCTGCTGTTGGCCAGGTAGGGGCGGAT
Source organism: Betaproteobacteria bacterium (assembly GCA_031411215.1). Taxonomy (GTDB): domain Bacteria; phylum Pseudomonadota; class Gammaproteobacteria; order Burkholderiales; family Burkholderiaceae_C; genus Rubrivivax. Next base: position 485 of record JANOAM010000622.1, on the reverse strand, counting down.
GGCGCTGTACTCGGGCGGTGTCATGGTGGCCAGCACGTCCCAAGCGTGCACCAGCTGTTCCATGATCTTGGACACCCGCGCCAGTTCCTTGAAGGCAGCGCTGAGCTTGTCTTGCGCGATGTGCGCCATGGCGCTCTTCAGTTCGTGCAGCAACTGCTTCATCCACAGTTCGCTGGTCTGGTGCTGCACGATGAACAGCATCTCGTCGTGGGCCGGGCTCAGCGGGTGTTGGGCGTTCAGGATCTCGTCCAGATGCAGGTAGTCGCCGTAGCTCATGTCGGCGCTGAAATCGAGCTTGGCGTCGTGGTGTTGCTCGCCGCCGTGGTTGACCGGACAGCCGCTCATGTCACCGCCTGCATCTGATTGAATTCGGGCCGGCGCCATTCGCCGGTCTGCAGCACCTGACGCAGATGTTCAGCGGCATCCCAAGCGTCCACATGACGCAGGTACAGCGGCGTGAAGCCGAAGCGCAGGATGTCTGGCGC
>JANOAM010000621.1:0-11294 GCA_031411215.1 Betaproteobacteria bacterium | reverse complement strand
TGCAGCCCTTCCGCCGCGGCAGCCGGGGCGAGGTGGTGCAAGGCGACGTCATCACCGCCATCAATGACGAACCGGTGAGCGACCTGGACGACATGCTGGCGGTGCTGGAGCGGCGGCAGATCGGCGAAGCCGTGACACTGACCTTGTGGCGAAACGCGCAGAGTCGCAGGCAGACCGTTGTGCTGGCGGCCGGGGACTGACCGGCGCCGACGCCCCTTGCTGCCGGCCCCAACCAGCGTCGGAGAATCTTACAGATTGACAAGTTCGGCACGCGGCTCCCCCCGATCCGGGCGGTGATGCTGTCGTAAGTCCTTGAGGAGACTCATAATTGCGGCATTGGCGCTGACAGGCGCGTAGCTTGCTTGGTCAAGCTGAGACCGGCCTTGGGCTGGTACCCGATCGATTAAGGTGGCCCTATGAATGACGAGACTCCCCGCTCCGACGGCAGCTCGAACGCTCCTGAGGCGAATGACGCCCGTTTGATGCTGTCGAATGACCAGCGTCGCCAGTTGCTGCGCGCAGCGGCGGCGAGCAGTGTGCTGGTGACCGGTGCTGGCGTGCCTTTGGCCGCACATGCGACGGTGCGGCCCCACTGCAAGAAGAGCGGCTTTACCCAGAAGTACCACGCCACCGCGTCAGCAGTGGGCTCGATCATCGGATCGGTTTCCGGCACCGACACGCCCAAGTATGGGTACCCCTGTTCGCACTACCAAAACAGCAGCAACTGGCCGGGCTCGTGCACAAATGGTCGGGGCCGAAGCCTCACCTACGACAACTGTGCCAATCAGTATGGCTCGAGCAAGCTGCGCTTCTATGTGGCATTCGAGTTCGCGTCGACGCCCAGTACCAGCGCCAGTACTTACCGCTACTGCTGGGACATCATCGCTAATTACCCCGGCTCTGACGAAGCCATTTGGCTGACCGCGCTGTTCAACGCCAACAAGGTCGGCAGTGGGTTCGCCTATGCGCCTACCAACGTCATTGACCTCTACGAAAGCAAGAACCCCCAGCTGGGCGGCATGGTGCAATCTGGGCTCGGCACGAAGGCCATGACGCTGTTCCGGGACTACTTGTCGCAAGGGCCGACCTGACCCGGCGCTGTGACTCCGCTGACCGAGGCCTCTGCTGTTGACCGCGTCTGGCGGCTGAATCCAACGGTGGATTTGAAGATCGATGTTCTGGGTGACAGTTGCCTGATCTTTGAGGCGACTTCCAGTGAAACAGAGGCGGTGGAGCCTCTTACTGCGGCAGTGTTGGAATGCTTTCGCGGAACCGGCCGGCGTGCAGGCGAAGTGATTGACTCGCTTGCCACTGAACTGGGTGTGGCCACGACATCTGCGCTGAGGGATGAAGTACTCGACGCTATCGAGGATTTCGCGGCAAGAGGATGGTTGGAATCCGCCACACTGGCGGAATGACGGCAACTTCGACCGCAGGCTTTGTCACCGACTGCGCCCGCCGCTTGGCTGGGCAGGGGCTGTCAATCCGCACCGGCCCCTTTGTGTACCGACTGCGCTCCAATGCGCCTTCGCTGGCGTACGCCTTGGCGGCGTTGTACGAGGGCTATCCACCAGTCGCCGAGACCGACTTTCACGATTTCGAGGTCGTCGTCGCGCGTGCAGGGGGTTTGCGCAGCTTGCTGCGTCCACAGGCGCGATTTCACTACGACGGTGTTGCCCCGTTCGAGCCGCTTCCACTCGCACATGCTTTCCCCATGCTCGAGTGGGCCATGAACTGGTGCATTTCGACGCAGGTCAACCAGTACTTGCTCATCCACGCTGCGGTGGTGGAGCGTGGTGGGCGCGCGGTGATACTGCCGGCGCCGCCAGGCTCTGGGAAGAGCACGCTGTGCGCTGGGCTGGTTCACCGCGGCTGGCGCTTGCTTTCCGACGAGATCGCCATGATCGCCTTGGATGGTTCAGGTGTGCATGCGTTGGCACGGCCTGTCAGCCTGAAGAACCATTCGATCGACGTGATTGCTGCCTTTGAACCGGGTGCCGTGTTCAACACCCCCGTGCCGAACACCAGCAAAGGCACGGTGGCCCACATGCGTGTGCCCGAAGAACACGTGCGGCGCATGTCCGAACCGGCCATTCCTGCCTGGGTCGTATGCCCGCGCTGGCAAGCCGGCGCGAGAGCTCGCTTGAGCCTGCGTGACAAGGCCGAGACTGTGGTCCATCTGGCGCGCAACAGCTTCAACTACGGGACGCTGGGCCTGCTGGGCTTTGAGACCATGACAGCCATGGTGAGGGGCTGCGAGTGCCACGACTTTGAATACGGGCACCTTGACGACGCCGTGGACGTGTTCGACGCGCTGGCTGGGGGGAACTGATGCCGCGCGACTTGATTTCGGGCATCTGGGTGCTGGACTCGCAACCCTCGTTCTCCTTGCGCGACTGGGAGTTGCTGCTGACCCAGGCCCGACTTGGACGCTTGCACGCCCGTCTTGCACTTCACTACCAAGGGCGTGGCTGGCTGGCCGATGTGCCCCCAGGACCACGAGGACATCTCGAGAGCGCACTGCGCGCAGCCCAGCGGCAACGGAACCAGGTACGTTGGGAGGTCGACCGCCTGCGCGTGGCGCTGGCCGACGTGGCCAGCCCCGTTGTCCTGCTAAAGGGTGCCGCTTATGTCGCCGCGGATCTGCCACCGTCGCGGGGGCGCCTGTTCACCGACGTTGACTTCATGGTGCACAAGGCTGCCTTGCCGGAGGCCGAGAATTCGCTGATCGGCGCCGGCTGGGTACCGCAGAAGCTGGATTCCTACGACGAGCGTTACTACCGGCGGTGGATGCATGAACTGCCCCCCTTCAAGCATGTGTGGCGCCACACGTGGCTGGACGTGCACCACACCATCACGCCGCCCACTTCGCGTTTTGCAGTGGCTGGCGACCAACTCATGGCGCGCATCAGACCGCTGCGCCCGGGCTCGCAGTTGGCCACGCTGGCGGCCGAGGACATGGTCCTGCACAGTGCTGTCCATCTGATGCAGGAGGGTGAGTTCAACACCGGGCTGCGCGACCTGCTTGACGTGAATGGCCTGCTGGCGCACTTCGGTGCTGACGCCAACTTCTGGCCGCTGCTGCTGGAACGCGCTCACGAGCTTGGGCTGCAGGTGCCGCTGCACCATGTGCTGGTCCAGGTCCGGCGGCTCTTCGGCACCCAGGCGCCAGGTGAACTGCGGCGTGCGGCCGACGGCTTGGCCGGCGGAGCCGTCACCCGCGTGGTGATGCCGGCGCTGCTGGAGTTGGCGTTGCGCCCGGAGCACGTCTCATGCGACAGCCGCGCGAGCGGCCTGGCGCGCTGGCTGTTGTATGTACGCTCGCACGCGCTGCGCATGCCCTGGTACCAGGTCCTCCCGCACCTCTTGCGCAAGGCCTGGACACGTTCGAGAGACCGCCTGATCCGTCAGGCAGATCAACCGGCCGACGCCTGACGGCTTCGCACGAGTGCGCAGCGACCCGGAGTCGGTGCGATTCGTCTCAGCGCGCTTCCCGCGCCACGTCCGCCAGAAAGTCCTGCTGATTCATCTGCGTGCGCTGCGGCATCCACGCCGGGTAGAGCCGCTCAAAGTCCGCCACGATCAGCGCCAGTGGCATGTCGTCAAAGGACCCGCGCTGGTGCACGTACTCCATGTGGCGCTGGCCGGCCTTGTCGAAGGGGTGGTAGATCGAGTCGCCGCGGCCGTCCCATTCAAGCGGCAGCAGGCCGAAACGTTCGGTCAGCTCGATGTTGAAGGCTGGCGTGGCCTTGAGCCACTGGCCGTCGATCAGGACGTCCGTGTAGCCGTGCCAGTAGAAGAGGTCGGTCTGCAGCAGTTGGCGCATGCGCTCGGTGCTCAGGTGGTTGCGCACATCGGCGTAGCCCACGCGGGCGGGGATGCCCACCGCGCGGCAGGCGGCGGCCAGCAGCGCGGCCTTGGGCACGCACCAGCCGTGGCCGCGCTCCAGCACGCCGCTGGCGCGCATGCCCTGCGGGCTGAAGTCAACGCGGTAGGGGTCGTAGCGGAAACCGTCGCGCACGGCGCCGTACAGCGCTGCGGCGCGTTCGCGTGGGTTGTTGCCGACGGCATGTTCACGTGCGAAGGCCTGGACGGCCGGGTGGTCGCTGTCGATCAGCGCCGTCGCCGCCAGTGCAGCGTCCGTGTTCACTCGTAGCCCTTCTCTTCCCACCAGGGGAACCAGGGCGGCAGGTCGGTGGAGACCTTGTTGGGGAAGTGCGCCGGGCGCTTTTCCAGGAAGGCCGTGACACCTTCGCGCGCATCACCAGATGCGCCGCGGCTGAAGATGGCGCGGCTGTCGACGCGGTGCGCGTCCATCGGATGTTCGGCGCCCAGCATGCGCCACATCATCTGCCGCGTCAGCGCCACCGACACCGGGGCGGCGTTGTCGGCGATCTCACGCGCCAGTGCATGTGCGGCGGGCAGCAATTCACCAGGCGGCAGCACGCGGCTGACCAAGCCACCGGCCTTGGCTTCGGCAGCGTCGAAGACACGGCCGGAGAACGTCCACTCCAGCGCCTGGCTGATGCCCACCACACGCGGCAGGAACCAGCTGGAACAGGCCTCGGGTGTGATGCCGCGGCGCGCGAAGACAAAGCCAAAGCGCGCGCCAACGCTCGCGATGCGGATGTCCATGGGCAGCAGCATGGTGGCGCCGATGCCCACGGCCGGCCCGTTGACGGCCGCGATCACGGGTTTCAGGCACTGGAAGATGCGCAGCGTCACGCGACCGCCGCCGTCGCGCACGGCGTCCTGGCTCAGGTCGACCTGGGCGCCGCTGAACGCTTCCTTCACCTCCGGCCGGTCGGCGCGGGCGGCGTAGTCGAACGTCTTGCCGGCCTGCGACAGGTCAGCACCGGCGCAGAACGCACGGCCCGCACCGGTGACGATGACGGCGCGGACTTCGTCGTCGGCGTCCGCCCGGTCAAAAGCGGCGATCAGCTGTTCCATCATCGGCCGGTCGAAGGCGTTGAGCTTCTCCGGCCGGTTCAAGGTGACAGTGAGCACATGCTGGTGCAAGTCCAGCTGGATGACGTCCTGGGTCATGGCAAAAACCTCCGCGCACAGTATCGTTGCTGGCCGACACGGGAGCTGATGCATGAGTGACACCGCCGACAAGACCAGCGACCACACGCAAGACCGCACCCACTATCGCATCTGCCCACTGTGCGAAGCCTGTTGCGGTCTGGAGGTGCGCACACGCGGCGCGCAGGTGGTGGGCATACGCGGCGCCGCGAATGACGTGTTCAGCGCCGGCTACATCTGCCCCAAGGGCTACGCGCTGAAGGACTTGCACGAAGACCCGGACCGTTTGCGCACGCCCATGATCCGCCGTGGTGGTGACCTGGTGCCGGCGACCTGGGACGAGGCCTTCGCCGAGATAGAACGCCGCCTGCCGCCGCTGCAGGCTGCACATGGGCGCGACACGGTGGCCATCAGCGTGGGCAACCCGTCCGCGCACAAGATGGGGCTGCTGCTGTACTTCTCGCGCCTGGCCAAGGCGCTGGGCACGAAGAACGTGTTCTCCGCCAGCACGCTGGACCAGATGCCCAAGCAGTTGAGCAACGGCCTGATGTACGGCCACTGGCTCAGCCTGGCGGTGCCGGACATCGTGCGCACGGACTGGCTGCTGGTGATAGGCGCCAACCCCGTGGCCAGCAATGGCAGCCTGTGGACCGTGCCGGACTTCCGCGGCAAGGCCAAGGCGTTGCGAGAACGTGGCGGCAGGCTGGTGGTCATCGACCCGCGGCGCACAGAGACGGCGGCCTTGGCGGATGAGCACCACTTCATTCGCCCCGGTGCCGACGTGTTCCTGCTGGCGGCCATGGTGCACACACTGTTCGACGAAGGCCTGGTGAGGCAGGGCCGCTTGGCGGACCTGGTCAACGGCGTGGACGCCGTGCGCGCTGCGGTGCTGCCTTTTGCGCCTGAAGCCGTGGCGGCCCGCTGCGCCATCGACGCGGCCACCATCCGCCGTCTGGCGCGCGACTTCGCCGCCGCGCAGCGCGCCTGCATCTACGGCCGCATCGGCACCTGCACGCAGACCTTCGGCACCCTGGCCAGCTGGCTGGTGGACGTGCTGAACATCCTCACGGGCCACCTGGACGAGCCGGGCGGTGCGATGTTCGCGCAGGCCGCGGCCTTTGCCGACAACACACAAGGCACGCCCGGCCGCGGGCGCGGTGTCAGCACCGGGCGCCACAAGAGCCGCGTCAGCGGTGCGCCCGAGGTCTGGGGTGAGCTGCCCATGACCTGCCTGGCCGAGGAGATCGAAACCCCCGGGCCGGGCCAGGTCAAGGCGCTGATCACGGTGGCCAGCAACCCGGTGCTGTCCAGCCCCGGCGGACCACGCCTGGCGGCTGCGCTGGAGCAGCTGGACTTCATGGTCAGCCTGGACATCTACGTCAACGAGACCACACGCCATGCCGACGTGATCCTGCCCGGGCAAAGCCCGCTGGAGCACAGTCACTACGACGTGGCCTTCCCGCAGTTCAGCTGGCGCAACCACGCCCGCTACAGCGACGCCGTGTTCGAACCGGCTGCTGACCATCCACCGGAGTGGCAGCAGTTGCTGCGGCTGGCCGCCATCGCCAAGGGCCTGGGCGCAGGCGCCAACGTGCTGGCGCTGGACGACGAATGGGTGACCGAAGACGTGCGCAAGTTGGCCGGCGACCGCACACCGCTGGTGATGCAGGTGGTGGCGGGCCTGCGCGGGCCCGAACGCCTGCTGGACCTGGCGCTGCGCGCAGGTCCGCATGGCGACCTGTTCGGCATGAAGCCCGATGGACTGAACCTGGCCAAAGTCCGGGCGGCACCAGGCGGCGTGGACCTGGGTGAACTGCAGCCCCGTCTGCCTGCCGCGCTTCGCACGTCCAGCGGGCAGATCGAACTGGCGCCGCCGTCCCTGCTGGCCGACCTGCCACGTGCCTGGGCTGATCTGCAGACGCCTGCCGCGCCGCTGGTCGTCATCGGCCGCCGTGACGTGCGCAGCAACAACAGCTGGATGCACAACCTGCCGACCTTGGCCAAGGGGCCGGACCGCTGCACGCTGCTGGTCCACCCCGCCGACGCGGCCAGCGCCGGCTTGGTGGATGGTGCACGCGCCCGCATCCAGTCCGGTGTCGGGGCGCTTGACGTGACGGTCGAAGTGAGTGACAGCCTGATGCCAGGTGTGGTGAGCCTGCCGCACGGCTGGGGCCACCACCTGCCGGGTGCGCGTTTGGCCCTGGCCGCCGTCCGGCCTGGTGCGAACCTCAACGTGCTGCTGAGCGACCAGGCGCGCGACCCCTTGTCCGGCAACGCCGTGCTGTCCGGCCAGGCTGTGACCTTGTCCGCCATGTAAGCCGGGGTGCGGCGGCGCTGGGCGACAATCGCGCCCGTCTTCACGGAGCCCACATGCAAGTTGTCTGCCTCGATCTGGAAGGCGTGCTCGTCCCCGAGATCTGGATCGCCTTTGCCGAACGAACGGGCATCCCGGAATTCCGCCGCACCACGCGTGACGAGCCGGACTACGACAAGCTCATGCGCTTCCGCCTGGGCCTGCTGCGCGAGAAGGGCCTGAAGCTGGCCGACATCCAGGCGGTCATTGCCGGCATGACCCCCATGGACGGCGCCAAGGCGTTTCTGGACGACCTGCGCAGCCGCTTCCAGGTGATCATCCTGTCCGACACCTTCTACGAATTTGCCGACCCGCTGATGCAGCAACTGGGTCGCCCCACGCTGTTCTGCCACCGGCTGGAAACGGATGCCGACGGTTTTGTCGCCGCTTACCACCTGCGCCAGCCCAACCAGAAGTTCCACGCCGTCAATGCGTTGAAGGGCCTGAATTACCAGGTCATTGCCGCGGGCGATTCGTACAACGACACCGGCATGCTGGGCGCGGCCGACGCGGGCTTCTTCATCCACCCGCCGCCGGGCATCGTGACGCAGTTTCCGCAGTTCCCGGTGAACCACAGCTATGCCGAGCTGAAGGCCAGCATTGATGGTGCCGCCACGCGGCTGCTTGGGGCCTGAGCAGCGCACACCATGTGGAGCCTGAAAGTCATCAAGGGAGCCGATCTGGCGGAGAAGCTGGTGCCCGAGGTGCGGCTGCCCGAACCGCTGACACGTTTCCTGATCGGGCGCGACCCCGGCAACGCCTGGCCCATCGTCGACCGCACGTTGGCCATTTCCGCCCGCCACTGTGAGATCGTGACGACGCCGCATGGCCCGGCCCTGCGGGACCTGTCGACCAACGGCACCTTCGTCAACGATGCGGCCGCGCGCATGGACGGCGACTTCGTGCTGCGCGACGGTGACCGGTTTGAGCTGGGCCCCTTCTTGATCGCCGTGTCCGGGCCGCCCATGCCGCCGCGGCCAGTGGTGGTGAGCGCGCCCGTGTCCGCCACACCGCCGCGCAGCCCGGGTGTGCTGGAAACCGCGCCGCGCCGTGGTGGCGACCCGGCTGCCATGCTGGCTGCCAGCGGTGGCTATGAGAAGGTCGGTTTGACCGAGATCCTGCGTGTGGCGGCCCCTGCCGAAGACTCGGGGCTGGACATGACACGCATCCGGCTGGCGCAGCCGGGGGCGCCAGCGCCGAAGCCGGCGCCAGCTCCTGCACCCGTTGCGGCACCTGCCCCCGCTGTCGTGTCTGCCGTTGCGCCTGTCGCGGCGCATACGGCATTGGTCGAGGCGCTGGCCCGCGGGCTGGGTGTGCCGGTGGCGTCGCTGCCGGCGCAAGACCCGTTGCGCCTGGCTGAACAGCTGGCCGCGTCCACACGCGCCTGCGCGGTCGCCCTGCGCCAGGTGCTGGAGCACCAGGCCCTGGCACGCCGATCCCTGGGCAGCCGCGCGCCATCGGCGCCGGGGCCTGACGCCAATGCCTTGCGCACGGCCGCCAGCGCGGAGTCCGCGCTGTTGGCAGCTCTGGCCGCAGGGCAGTCCCCGGCGCAGCTGCTGGAGCACGCTGCGGCCGAAGTCCGCGCCCACGAAGAACGGCTGGTGAAGGCCTTTGCCACAGCTTCCAAGCGGCTGGCGCAGCAGGTCTCGCCGGTATCGCTGCAGGCCGGTCTGCCGGACTTGCCGCCGCCCACGGCTGAACTGTGCTGGGACGCCTTCCAGGCCGTGTGGGACAACCTGGGCCTGGCGCCGGGCCAGCCCTGGGTCCACGGCTTTGCCGAAGCCGCGCGCCTGCACCTGGGCGCGGCCCTGGACGACCTGGCCCCGCGCTGACATCGCGCTGAATCCCACGGAGGCTGCCATGAGCGACTTCTTCAGCTACCAAGGCAAGGCCGACGCCGCACCGGCTGTGGCACTTCCGTTGCCAGGCATAGGCAACGGGCTGGACGAAGAGGACTGGGAACACATCATCCGTTTCGCTGCCCGGCGCCGCTACCCGGCGGGCGCGGTGCTGGTGAAGGTCGGCGACAGCGACCGCGCGCTGCACTTCATTGCCAGCGGCCAGGTGGAATTGCGCGGCCCCGGGCCAGCGCGCACGCTGCGGGGCGAAGGCGAGGTCTTCGGCGTGCTGAGTTTCCTGGACGGTGAGCCCAGCGCGGTGACGGCAGTCGTGGCCGCAGCGGGCCCGGCGGAGCTGCTGCGCATCACGCCCGACGCGCTGCAGCAGCTGTCGGCCTGGCAGCCGCGCATCGCGCTGGCGCTGATGCGCGACATGGGCGCGCAGGTGGCGGCGCGGCTGCGGCGTGTGCAGCCCACGGACTGATCCGACCCGCCCCGCATGACCGTCATTCCCATCGTCCCGGCCAAGCGTCGCAAGGCAGCGCCTTCGTTGAAGTCTGCCAAGGCAGCCGATGCCGCGACGCAGTTCTTCCGCAACTACACCAAACGCGAGACCCGCGTGCCGATGCCGCTGTGGTGGCTGGCACGCACCGCGGTGCTGCTGGCGGCCCTGGGCCTGGCGGTGTTGTTGATCGTGCAGCCCGCGCTGGGCCTGAAGCTGTTCTGGGGCCTGGCCATTCCCGTTGTGCCCGCGCTGCTGGTGGTGGCGCCCGGGCTGTGGCGCCAGGTCTGCCCCATGGCCACGCTGAACCAGCTGCCGCGCCTGGCCGGTTTTGGCCGCGCGCTTGACCTGCCTGCAGGGCTGAAGACCTGGGCCTTTGCGATCTCCGTGGGCCTGTTCCTGGGTGCGGTCTCGATGCGCGCGCCGTTGCTGAACCACAGCGGGGCGGTGGTCGGGCTGGGTGTGCTGGGCGCCTTGCTGCTGGCCTTTGCGGGGGGTGTGGTCTTCAAGGGCCGCAGTGGTTGGTGCGGCACCTTCTGCCCGCTGGCGCCGGTGCAGCGCACCTATGGCCAGGCGCCGCTGCTGGTGGTGAAGAACGGCTACTGCAACCCCTGCGTGGGCTGCCAGAAGAGTTGCTACGACTTCAATCCGCGCGCGGCGGTGTTCAGCGATGTCTATGACGAGGACCCGCGTCACGCTGCGCAGCGGCGTCTGTTCATGGGACTGCTGCCGGGGCTGATCCTGGGCTACTTCCTGCTAGGCCCCGCGCCCGAACACCGCCTGCTGCCCTACGTGGCACTGCTGGCTGCGGCCTGCTGTGCATCCGCAGGCGCCTACGGTCTGGCGGTGGCTTTTTTCCCGGCCAACCCCTACCGCGTCGCATTGGCATTTGGCGCTGTGGCCCTGTCGGCCTTCTACTGGTTTGCCGGGCCTGTCGTGGTGCTCACTGTGACCGGCCTGCTGGGCCTGGAGCCCGCACCGCTGGCCCTGGCGGCGGCGCAGTTGGTGGGCGTCGTGCTGGCGCTGGCGCTGGCGGCGTCGGGCCTGTACGCGGAGGCGCGCTTTCGGTTGACGCAGCGCAAAGCCGCGCCGCAAGCCGCAACGTCAGCCGCAACCCCGGCGGGTGGTGCAGCGGCCGGCGCCGTCAGTCTCAAGCAGCGCCTGGCCGCGGTGGACGCCGCCGAGGTGACCGACCGCGGCAGCGGCATCAGCTTCCCGGTGTCGGCGGACGCCACGCTGCTGGAAGCCATTGAAGGCGCGGGCCTGAAAATCAACTTCGGTTGCCGCGCCGGTGTCTGTGGTGCCGACCCGGTGGCCGTGTGCGAAGGTGCCGAACACCTGTCACCGCCCAGCGAAGACGAGCTGGCCACGCTGCGCCGACTGGGCCTGGAAGGCCGCGCGCGCCTGGCTTGCATGTGCACGGTGCGTGGGCCGGTGGTGATCGACCGCGACCCGCATTCCGCACCTGCCGTGGTGCAGGAGGCCGCAGCGGCCGAGTCGCTGGTGGACAAGGCCCTGGCGTTGGGCCTGCGGCGTGTCGTGATCGTCGGCAACGGCGTGGCCGGCATGGGCGTAG
>JANOAM010000620.1:0-4685 GCA_031411215.1 Betaproteobacteria bacterium | reverse complement strand
AACTGCGCCAACGCCGCTGGGGCCAGCGCATGACCGGACTGCGCCTTCAGCAGCCAAGGCAGCAAGGCCGGTGCGGCCAGGGACTTGACGTCGGCGTGCATGGCCGCCAGGTCGTCGATGCCGAGCTTGGGCTTGGCCTTGATCAGGTCCTCGATGCGCTGCGCGCGGTAGGGCAGCGCCCATTCGCTGGTGATGAAGTGCGGGTAGCCCGGCGCCGTGATGCGGTGGTTGGCGGTGGCAATGAAGCCGCGTTCAGGATCCTGTTCGCGCGGCGTCTGGTCGGCAGGGATGAAACCGTCCCAGTCGTAGCGTGCGTCCCAGCCCGGCGCCGGTGCCAAGCCCTTGAGGTCGTTGTCGGCCTTGCGCACCGGCACACGGCCCGGGGCCACCACGCCGATGTGGCCGGCCTTGTCCGCCACCACCATGTTCTGCATGGGCGCGACAAAGGTCTTGGTGGCCTCGATGAAACTGGCCACGCTGGTGGCCTGCTGCATGGCCAGCGAGGTGCCGATGACATCGCTGTCGGCGTCCAGCGCCGTCCAGCGCATGGCCAGCACATAGGCCGGGTGGTCGCGGGGGCCCAGCACGTCGGGCATGGTGCCGGCATCCGAAATGACCGGGCCGTGGCGCGTGCGCCGCGCGGTGAAGGACACATCGGGCTTGCCCTTGACCTTGACCACTTCCTGCACGGTCTCCATGCGTGCCCAGCCCTCGGGCGTGCGCACCTGACCAGGCGCGCCCGGGTCCAGCTGTTCGATGTAGAGGTCCTGCACATCGGGCCCGGTGTTGGTGAAACCCCAGGCCACGTGTTCGTTCTGGCCCAGCACCACCAACGGCAGACCTGGCATGGTGGCGCCAGCCACCTTGAGGCCGGGCGCCTGCAGCCTTGCGAAGTACCAGAGTGCCGGGCTGCTGAGCTTCAGGTGCGGGTCGTTGGCCAGCAGCGGCTTGCCGGTGCTGCTGCGGCTGCCTGCAATTACCCAGTTGTTGGAACCCACCCCCTCCACGCCTGAAGGCGGCGCGATGTCCGGCAGCCGGTCCCAGGACGCCGTGGCGCGGTCACCCGCGTCCAGCTTCAGGCTGCGGTACAGGGCCGCGTAGTCTGTGGTGGCCAGCGGCGCCTCGCCCGGGTAGGGCGGCAGCAGGGTGTCGATGCGCGCCACCGGCATCTTCAGCGCCAGGCGCAGGCGCAGCAGTTCGGTGTTCCAGTTGCCGCCCAAGTCCCAGGCCATCATGATGGCCCAGGCCAGGCTGTCCACCGGGTCCCAGGGCTCGGGCTGCAGGCCCAGCAGGATGAACTCCGGCGGGCGGGCGAGCAGTTGGTTGTTCAGCACTGCATTGACGCCGTCGGTGTAGGCCTGGACCACGGCCTTGGACGCGTCCGGCAGTTGTTTCCACTGCGCCGCCGCCGCGCGCCGCACACCCAGGGCGCGCAGGAAGAGGTCGGCTTCCAGGGCGGGCTCGCCGAACAGCTCGGCCAGTCGGCCGGCGCCTATGCGGCGGTGGGTTTCCATCTGCCAAAGGCGGTCTTGTGCGTGCACCAGGCCCAGGCCGAAGAAGACGTCATGGGCGTTGGCCGCCACGATGCTGGGGATGCCGTGGGCGTCGCGTTCGATGGAGATGGGCGCCTGCAGACCGGGCAGCTGGATCTGGCCGTTCACCTGCGGCAGGGCCTGCCGGGTGTAGATCCAGGCAGCGGCCACCAGGGCCAGCACCAAAAGCACCAGGGCCAGCAGGCCGCGCTTGAACCACTTCATCTGAGGTATCCGTTGGGTAACAGCAGCGGGCAAGCGTAGCGCGAACAAGCCCCACAACCGACCGCTTCTCGGGCCTTCGGGTTTGACCCAGGCGGCCAACATGGCCGTTCAGGTTTGGGCCCATATGACCGATATCACAAGCATCATGAGACCGCTGCTGCACTTTCCCCGCTGGGGCAGGCGTTCCACGTTGCTGTCGACCAGCACGCTGCGACCGGAATGCCGCCCACCCTCGCTGTGCCACGCGCCGGATTCGGTGTGGCAGCGTCTGCTGTTTTGGCTGCTGGCCCCGGCGCCGCAGCATGCGTCGCCGCCCCTGAACCGGCTGCCCGGTGTGCGCACCGAATTCCTGGCCGTGCTGGCCGATGTGGAGAGCGAAGAAGCCGAACAGCTGCGCCTGCGCATCCAGAACGCCCGTTCGCTGCGCGACCTGTGGCACACCCGCGCCGAGCTGTTCCGCCAGCTGGGCCTGCGCCACAGCCAGTTCGAGGCCGAACAGCGCCTGTTGCTGCTGAACCGCCACTTCCCCACCCGCGCGCCGCGCTCCCAGTTCGCCGTGCTGTGACCATGATGCACACAGCCCCCCGCCATTTCAGCCCCGAAGCCGGCTTGCCCGGCGCCGGCATGCCCGGTGACCGTGGCGCCCGTCTGGCCGCCCGCCATGCTTTCGTCGACCTGAAACTGACCTTCCTGCACGCCCTGCTGGAGTCGCCCGACGCCGACTGGCTGCGCGCCCAGGTGCGCGCGGCTGAAGAGCCCGTGGACCTGTGGCTGCTGCGCGCCCCGGTCTTTGCCGCGCTGGCCGGCACCAGCACCGACGCGCGTCAGCGCCGCCAGCAGTTGCGCCGCGGCCTGGACTCGGTCTTCCCCGACCTGGACCCGCCCAGCGGCTTCACACCGTTCTGAACAAACCCTCAGGCGCGCAGTCGCGCCTTGAAGGTCTTGCGGAACTTCTCCACCTTGGGTGCCACCACAAAGGCGCAATAGCCCTGGCCCGGGTGGTTGGCGAAGTAGTGCTGGTGGTAGGCCTCGGCCTTGCTGTAGTTGGCCAGGGGTTTGAGTTCCGTCACCACACGCCCACCCTGCGCGGCATTCGCCTCGGCCAGCACCTCGCGCGCCACGGCTTCCTGCTCTGCGCCGACGAAGTAGATGCCGCTGCGGTACTGCGTACCCACGTCGTTGCCCTGGCGGTTGAGTGTGGTGGCATCGTGCACGTGAAAAAAGATCTCCAGCACTTCGCGCAGGCTGATGGTGTCGGCGTCGAAACTCACCTGCACCACCTCGGCATGGCCGGTGTTGCCGCCGCAGACTTGTTCGTAGCTGGGGTTCAGCACATGGCCGTTGCAGTAGCCGCTTTCAACCGCCGTGACGCCGTCGACCAGCTCGAAGACGGCCTCCGTGCACCAGAAGCAGCCGCCTCCCAAGGTGATGGTTTGTGTGCTCATGACATGTCTCCTTTCAACCTGGGGGTCGCGTGCAGGGCTTCAGTCCTTACACTGCGGCCGGATTATCCCGGCGGCTGTTTGACCCTTCCGCCCCAACGATGAACGAGATCTTCCTGACCCTGGGGATTGAAAGCTGGAAGCCCTATGTGGCGGCCCTGCTGCTGCCACCCGTGCCCCTGCTGATCCTGGTGCTGGCCGGTGCGCGGCTGATGTTCCGCCGCCGCCTGCTGGCCTGGTTCATGGTGTTGCTGGGCGTGGTGGGCCTGTGGTTCAGCTGCACCACGGCACTGAGCATGGCGCTGCAGACCTGGCTGCTGAAGCCGCCACCCGCGCTGACCGAGGCGCAGATCTCCGAACTGAAAAAGGCGCCGCGCACCGCCATCGTGGTGCTGGGTGGCGGGCGGCGCCTGCGCGCGCCGGAATACGCGCTTTCAACGCTGCACGAGCGCAGCATCGAACGCCTGCGCTTCGGCATCTGGCTGTCCCGGGAGACCGGCCTGCCCATCGCGTTTTCGGGCGGTGTCGGCCATGGTTCCGACGTGGGCACCGGCGAAGCCGAGATCGCGGCCCGCATCGCCGACCGCGAATTCGGCCGCCCGCTGCGCTGGACCGAAAGCGAGTCACGCGACACGCGTGAAAACGCGCTGAAGACCGTGCCCCTGCTGCAGGCACAAGGCATAGATCAGATCGTGCTGGTCACACACGGCTACCACATGCCCCGTGCGCTGAAGAACTTCGAGCGTGCGGACGTGGGCGGCAAGACGCGCTTCGTCCCCGCGCCCGTGGGCCTGCCGCCCGGCGGGCGCCTGCGAGTGAGTGATTGGCTGCCCACCACCGCCGGCTTCGAAGGCAACCGCCTGGTGCTGCACGAGTGGGTGGGCCGCTTGATGGGGGCATGAAGGGCGCATAGTCCACGTCTGACGCACCCCGGGTCGCCCCCACCCCCGCCAAGGCCTTGTGCAAAGCACTAGGGCCCCCATCTGTCCATGACCCACACTGCGCGCCGTGCGGCACCCAGCCCACGCGTGGACTCCACGGGTTTGCAAAGGAAAGAAACGACATGAAGAACTGGCTGATCACCGCCCTCGTCATTGCCCTTGCCGCTGCGGTCGCCCCTGGCGACGCCGAAGCCAAGCGCCTGGGCAGTGGCAAGTCCACCGGCATGCAGCGCGACATGCCCGCCCGCACCTCGCCTGACGCCACGCCGGCCAAGCCCGCCGCACCGGCGCAGGCCACGCCGTCGCCTGCCCAGCAGGCGCCTGCTGCCGCCCCGGCCGCCGCGCCCAAGCGCAATTGGCTCGGCCCCCTCGCCGGCCTGGCCGCCGGCCTGGGCATTGCCGCGCTGATGAGCCACCTGGGCATGGGCGAAGCTTTCGGCAACTTCCTGATGATGGCCCTGCTGGGCGTGGCCGCCGTGGCCCTGGTGATGTTCCTGCTGCGCCGCTTCGGCCCGGCCCGCGCCACGGGCCTTCAGCCCGCCATG
>JANOAM010000619.1:0-5315 GCA_031411215.1 Betaproteobacteria bacterium | reverse complement strand
AGGCCTTGACCAGCGCGCCGCGCTCGGGGTCGGGCTTGGGCACCACGGCAGCGTTGGCCACGGCCGGGTGCTTGACCAGGCAGTTTTCGATCTCGCTGGGCCCAATGCGGTAGCCGGCGGCCTTGAAGACGTCATCGCTGCGGCCCTGGTACCAGAGGTAGCCGTCCTCGTCCATGACCGCCGTGTCGCCGGTGCGGCACCAGCTGTTGTCCATGTCGCCTGTGAACTTGGCAGCCGTGGCTTTGTCGTTGCGCCAATAGCCGAGAAAGAAGACCGGATCAGGTTGGCCATGCACGTCCAGCCGGTGCACCGCCACGTCACCAGGCGTGCCGCGCGGGCACTCGCGGCCGGCGTCGTCGATGACCGCCACGCGGTGACCCGGGTAGGCGCGGCCCATGCTGCCCGGCTTGGCCGGCCACGCGGGGTAGCGCTTGCCATCGCTGCCCACATAGCTGCCGCAGTTGCCGACGATGTAGTTGATCTCGGTCTGGCCGAACATCTCGTTGACCGTCACGCCCAGCGCTTGTCGGCACCAATGGAAGACGGCGTCGCCCACTGCCTCGCCCGCACTCATGACGGCGCGCAGCTTCAGGCGGTAGCGCGTAGCCGGCTCCGGCACGGCCTTCATCATGGCCTTCAGCGCCGTCGGGAACAGGAAGGTGTGGGTCACGGCATGGCGCTGCATCAACTCAAATGCGCGCTCCGGCGCAAAGCGGCCCTGGAAGGC
This sequence comes from Betaproteobacteria bacterium, assembly GCA_031411215.1. GTDB lineage: Bacteria > Pseudomonadota > Gammaproteobacteria > Burkholderiales > Burkholderiaceae_C > Rubrivivax. Next base: position 4,588 of record JANOAM010000619.1, on the reverse strand, counting down.
CACGATGGGCCGGCCGAAGTACAGGCTGGGCAGAAGCGCGTCCATCAAGCCGCCCGTCCAGGCCCAGTCGGCGGGGCTCCAGAAGACTTCATCACTGTCTTGCGGTGGGCCGCTGCCAAACCAGTTCTGGCTGCAGACAAAGCCCGTCAGGTTGCCGATGAGCGCACGGTGCGGAATCAGCGCGCCCTTGGGCGGGCCGGTGGTGCCGCTGGTGTAGATCAGCACGGCCGCGTCGTCGGCCAGGGTCTTCACGGGCTTGAAGCTTCGCCTGCCCTGGCCCAGCACAGCGGCCCAGTCCGCATCGCCCTGCCCATGGGCGTCGCCCACCGCGACAACGGTCTTCAGCGCTGGGCAGTCCGCCCGCACCGAGCGCACGTTGCTGATGGCCGTCTCGTCCACCAGCGCGGCCACCGCGCCGCTGTCCTGCAGCCGATAGGCCAGCGCGTCGGGCCCGAACAGCATGGAAAGCGGCATGGCCACGGCGCCCAACTGGTACAGCGCCATGTGCGACACCGCGGTCTCCGGGCGCTGCGGCATCACCACGGCGACGCGGTCACCACGCTGCACGCCGAGCTTGCGCAAGGCGAGGCTCAGGCGGTTGGCCTGTTGCTGGAGTGCGGCAAAGCTGAGCGTGCCGGCGCGGCCGTCTTCGCGTTCCCAGACCACGGCCGTGCGGTCGGCGGTCACGGGGTTGCGGGCCCAGCGGCCGCAGCACAGCTCGGCGATGTTGATGTGCCTGGGCACCTGCCAGTGCAGACCGGCATGGATCGCGGCGTGGCAGTCGGCGCTTTCTTCGGCGCTGCGTTTTCGGCTGTTCATGGCGGGAGCTTAAGGCCCGGTTTCACGGTGCACGCCAGTGAGTTCCCCGAAGGCCCGCTCAAAACCCGCCCGGGCCTGCAGCTGGGGGAAGTCACGGGCATGCAACGTCAAGTTCACAGGCTGGCGGCCGAAGTTGCAGGCAAGCGGTTTCACCGCAGCACCACACAAGAAGCACACCATGCCGTTTGCCGAACTCTCAGCTGTGAAACACCGATTGCTGATCGGTGCGCCCCTGCCGTTCAGTGTGCGCAACGCCGACCAGACCTTGCTGCTGGCCCGCGGCAACATCGTGCAGTCGCAGGAGCAGCTGGACGCGCTGTTCCAGCGCGGTGCCCTGGTGGATATTTCGGAACTGCAGACCGCACGCGACGTGATCCTGCAGGCACCGCGCGCCCTGCTGCCGGCGCTGTGGTCGCAGGCCATGGTGCGGCTGGGCAGCACGCTGCGCGACGCCGACGCACCCAGCTTCCGCGAAGCCCTGAGCGACGCAGCCGGACCTGTGCAATCGCTGGTGGAGCGTGACCCGGACCTGGCCATCTTCCAGGTGCTGCGTCAGGGCGCCAACGCCGACCTGGAGTACGGCGCGCAACGTTCGCTGCAGACAGCCATCACCAGCCTGCTGGTGGGCCTGCGCATGGGCTGGGAGCCAGCCGACGCGGAACGCGCCTTCAAGGTCGCGCTGACCATGAACCTGTCGATGCTGGAACTGCAGGGCCAGCTGTCGCGCCAGACCACCGCGCCCAGCCCGGACCAGCGCCTGCAGCTGCAGACCCACCCCATGCGCAGCGTGCGCCTGCTGGAAACCGCCGGCATCGGCGACCCCGATTGGCTGCGCGCGGTGCTGCAGCACCACGAATCCGAAGACGGCACGGGCTACCCCAGCGGCACCACCACGGTGGGCCAGTTGGCTTCACTGGTGCGCCGGTCGGACCTCTACACCAGCAAGCTGGCATCCCGCTCAGGCCGCGACGCCATGGCCGCAGACTTGGCTGGCCGCCAGATGTTCATGCAGGACCCGGGCCACCCGATGACGGCCGCGCTGGTCAAGGAATTCGGCATCTACCCGCCAGGCTGCCACGTGCGCCTGGCCTCGGGCGAACTGGCCGTGGTGGTGGCACGCGGCGAGATCATCACCGCGCCCATCGTGGCCTGCCTGACCAACGCACGCGGCGTGCCACTGAGTGAGCCGGTGCGCCGCGAGACCACCGACAAGGCACATGCCGTGGTCGGCGTGGTGGGCGAACGCAGCGTCACGACAAGACAGCCCCTGGACCGCCTGATGGCGGTCTTGACGGGATGACCGCCTGATGGCGGCCTTGACCGGATGACCGCCTGATGGCGGCCTTGGGAAACTGAGCGTTCAGCCGCGGCCCAAGGCTGCGAGCTTCTCACCCGTGACCCGGCAGATGCGCCATTCGGGCATCACCGTCGCGCCCATGGCTTCGTAGAAGTCGATGGCGCGCTGGTTCCAGTCCAGCACGCTCCATTCAAAGCGGCCGCAGCCGCGCTCCACCGCCAGCGCAGCCAGGTGCTGCAGCAGCGTCTTGCCCAGGCCCGTGCCACGGTGCGCGGGCTGCACGTACAGGTCTTCCAGGTAGAGACCTGGCCGGCCCAGGAAGGTGCTGAAGTTGGTGAAGAAGAGCGCGAAGGCCACCACCTGGCCACCCACTTCCCCCACCACCGCCTCGGCCGCCGGACGCGGGCCGAAGAGGTGCGGGCGCAGCGACTCGGGCGTCACGACCACCAGGTGTTCCAGCTTCTCGAACTGCGCCAGTTCGGTGATCAGGCCGACGATGGCGGGCAGGTCTTCAGGGCGCGCAGGGCGCAGGGTGTGGGCTGTGCTCATGGCTGCCATTGTGGCGGTCCATGGCAGGCCCATGGTGGCGTCCCCGACAGGACAGAGCCGTGGCGCCCACTGCCCTACATTGGCGGCATGAGCGAGACCTACACCCCGCACCGCGTACCACGCAGCAGCTACTTCCCCGTGCGAGGCCTGCGCTACCACTTGCACCAATGGGGCGACGCTTCGCTCGTGACGCCGCAGCGCCCACCCTTGGTGATGCTGCATGGCTGGATGGACGTGGGCGCGTCCTTCCAGTTCGTGGTGGACGCGCTGGCCGCGGCCGAGGGCTTCGACCGCTGGGTGATTGCACCCGACTGGCGCGGCTTCGGCCTCACGGACGCGCCCGGCGTGGACACCTATTGGTTCCCCGACTACCTGGGCGACCTGGACGTCCTGCTGGACGGGCTGGTACCCGAAGGTCCGATTGATCTGCTGGGCCACAGCATGGGCGGCAACGTGGTGATGAGCTATGCAGGGCTGCGACCCGCGCGCATCCGCAAGCTCATCAACCTGGAAGGCTTCGGTCTGCCGCAGACCAAGCCTCATCAAGGCCCCAAGCGCCTGCTGATGTGGCTGGACGAACTGAAACAGCCGCAGACCTTGCGCGACTACGCCAGCGTGGACGAGGTGGCTGCGCGGCTGCTCAAGAACAACCCCCTGCTCACGGCCGACAAGGCGGCGTGGCTGGCACCACACTGGTCGGCGCAGCGGGCTGACGGCCGCTGGCACATCCTGGGCGACCCGGCGCACAAACGTGCCAACCCGGTGCTGTACCAGGTCGACCAGATCCTGGAAGCCTGGAAGCTGATCACCGCGCCGCTGCTGTGGGCGGAAGGCGACCAGACCGACACCGCCAAGTGGTGGGGCACGCGCTACACCAAGGATGAATTCCACCAACGCCTGGCCGTGGTGCCGCAGGCGCAGAAGGTGGTCCTGAGCCCCTGCGGCCACATGCTGCACCACGATCAGCCGGCGGCGTTGGCGCAGCACCTGGCCGGTTTCCTGGCGCCCTGAGTCGAACCGCGAGTTGATCCATCGGCCGGGCATGAGAAAATCGCCCGCATGGACACCGAACAAATCAATGCTGTCGGCTCGCTGCTCGCCGATCTGAGCACCCGCACCGAGCAGCTCCGGGGGTATCTTTGACTACGACCGCAAAGCTCTGCGGCTGAACGAAGTCAACGCCGCACTGGAAAACCCGCAGGTCTGGAACGACCCCAAACGCGCCCAGGAACTGGGGCGCGAGAAGAAGGCGCTGGAAACCGTGGTCGGCACCATCGACCACCTGTCCAGCAACCTGGCCGACAACACCGAGCTCTTCGACATGAGCAAGGCCGAAGGCGATACCGATGGTGTGCAAGCCATTGACGCCGAAGCGCAAGCCTTGCGCGCCACGGTGGAACAGCTGGAATTCCGCCGCATGTTCAGCAACCCGGCCGACCCGCTGAACTGCTTTGTCGACATCCAGGCGGGTGCGGGTGGCACAGAGGCCTGCGACTGGGCCGGCATGCTGCTGCGCCAGTACCTGAAGTACGCTGAACGCAAGGGCTTCAAGGCCACGCTGGAAGATGAATCCCCGGGCGACGTGGCGGGCATCAAGAGCGCCACCATCAAGATCGAAGGCGACTACGCCTTCGGCCACCTGCGCACGGAAACCGGCGTGCACCGTCTGGTGCGCAAGAGCCCGTTTGACAGTGCGGGTGGCCGCCACACCAGCTTTGCGTCGCTCTTCGTCTACCCGGAAGTCGACGACTCGATCGAGATCGACATCAACCCGTCCGACGTGCGCACCGACACCTTCCGCGCATCCGGCGCGGGCGGCCAGCACATCAACAAGACGGACTCTGCCGTGCGGCTGACGCACATCCCCACCGGCATCGTCGTGCAGTGCCAGGACGGCCGCAGCCAGCACAGCAACCGCGACGT
>JANOAM010000618.1:0-1714 GCA_031411215.1 Betaproteobacteria bacterium | reverse complement strand
AGGTCGGCGGCCGGCACCACCGCGTGCTCGGCCGCGCCGGCCGCGTCGCCACGTGTGATCTCGGGGCCTTTGAACCAGGCCACTTCCAACCACTTCAGCACGCTGGTGCGCCGGTGCCGACGCACCAGTTCCAGGTAGTCAGCACGCAAGGCGGCGTCCGCCTGCACACGGCGGTTGAACTGGCGAAACAGCTCGCCTTGCAGGACCTTGATGTCTTCGATCTGCTCGTAGGCCAGCGGCAGTTGCAGGCGCTGCAGCAGCGACAAGGGCGCTTGCGCCAGCAACTGTCCGAACCAGGCCAGGAAGGTGTGGACTTCCACTTGGCGGCCGCCGCGCAGCAAGTGCTCGTGCAGCGCGCCCAGCCGCGGCGCCAGGGCGATGGCATCAGCTTCGGCCAAGCCGCGTTGGAGCAAGGCTTGGACGCGGTCGGCGTCGGTACTGTTGGGCGCGGCCCATTGGCGCAGCCAACCGTCCAAGCGCTCACGCATTTCGCCTGCGGCCTTGCGCGTGAAGGTGATGGCCAGAATCTGCTGCGGCTCCACGCCCGCCAGCAACGCCCGCAGCACACGCGACACCAGCAGCCAGGTCTTGCCGGCGCCAGCGCAGGCTTCCACGACGACGCTGCGCGCCGGGTCGCAGGCAGCGGCGTAGAACGCCGAAGACGACACCGGTTGGTGGGCGATGCGGTAGGCGGCACCGGTCATGCCGTGCCCCAATGGTCGCGACGGCACAGGCCGCGAGCTTCGCAGGTGTCGCAGACGGCGCCCTCGCCCAACGCGGGCAAGGCGGCACCTGCGCGCAAGCGCTGCCAGTCGCTTGTCAAGCCGGCCACCAGGGCCGCCGAGGTCTTGGCAACGTCCGGGTGCGGCACTTCGACCGGCGCGTCCTTGTCGTCCAGCGCCAGGTAGCTGGCCACGAAACTGCCGGACGATTCGTCAGCCTCCATCAGTGCGGCATAGAAGGCGAGCTGGGTGTCCTCCAGCGGAAGCTCGGTCTTCTTCTTCAGGCTGACCACGCTGCCGGTCTTGTAGTCCAACAGTTGCTGCTGGCCGCCGGGGCCTTCGTCCAGGCGGTCTATGCGCCCGCGCAGCAGCAGGTCCGGCACGCCGTCAATCGCACGGCGCCGGTCTTCTTCACCGGCCACCCAGCGCCAGCCTGCTGCCTGGCGCGCCCGCCACCAGGTGATGTACGCCGGAGCCAGGGTCTCGAAGCTGGCGCGCCAGGGCAGCAGATCGGCCTCGTCAATGGCCTGTGCCCGGGTGACCGCTTCGGCTGCGGCTTGCAGCGCCGCCGCGTCCTGGCCGCCTTGGTGATGGAAGTGGTGCAGCACGGCGTGCAGCCAGTCGCCGTAGTCGCGCTTTTCCAGGCCGGCTTCCAGCTCGTCCGGTTCGTCCAGGCGCAGCACGGCGCGTGAGAAGAAGCGGTAAGGGCAGGCGCGCAAGGCGTCCAGCTGGGTGGCGCTCAATTGGGCGGGTAGGCGTGTCGCCGCCATGGGCAGCGGGTGATCCACCGCCTCACGCGGCAAGGCACGCACCGGCGCCAGCCAGTGCTGCGCCTGCGGCGTGGCACGGCCTTCCTGCGCGCAGGCCAGTTGCCACCACTCCACCAGCGGGCTGTCAGCCAGCGGTTCTTCACCGTCGCGGTGGCGGCGCAGCAGTGTGACGGCCGGCGTACGCAGCACCTGGGCCAGGGCCAGCACCTGGCGTTGCCGGCG
>JANOAM010000617.1:0-4155 GCA_031411215.1 Betaproteobacteria bacterium | reverse complement strand
GCGGCCCGCAGCGGTGTCGTCCATCATGGGTCTCTACCCGCCTGAGTTTGTGTTGCACCTGAAGGCGGCTGGCATCGCCTGGTTCGCCAACGTCACCACCGTGGCCGAGGCGCGCCTGGCCGAAGCGGCCGGTGCGGACGTGATCGTTGCCCAGGGCGCGGAGGCCGGTGGCCACCGCGGCGCTTTCGAGGCTGCACAGGCGCGCGACGCGGCCGTGGGCTTGTTCGCGCTGCTGCCCCAGGTGGTAGATGCCGTGCGTCTGCCCGTGGTGGCCACCGGCGGTGTGGCCGATGCACGCACCGCCGCGGCGGCCTTGCTGCTGGGCGCCAGCGCGGTGCAGGTGGGCACGGCCCTGCTGCGCTGCCCTGAAGCGGGCATCGCCCCGGCTTGGGCCGAAGGCCTGCACGGCTTGCCGCCCGAAGGCACCAGGCTCACACGGGCCTTCAGCGGCCGCTGGGGCCGTGCCATCGCAACCAGTTATGTGCGAGCCGCCGCTGCGCCCGGCGCAGCAGAGCCCGCGCCTTATCCGGTGCAGCGTGGCCTGACCGCGGCCATGCGCAAGCGGGCCGATGCCGAAGGTGATTTGCAGCGCATGCAGGCCTGGTCCGGGCAGGGCGTAGCGCTGGCGGCCGGCGGACCGGTGGGCGACTGGGTGCAGGCGCTGTGGGCCGGGGCGCAGGAGACGCTGGGCTGATCGGCCGGTCGCGGCTCAGGCCGGCGCCAGCTTCACCCACACGCGGCCGTCCACCAGCTTGACGGCGTAGACCGGCAGGTCACGCGTCAGCGGCGCGCACAGCGCTTTGCCGCTGCGCACATCAAAGCGCCCCTGGTGCAGCGGGCATTCGATGCTGCCGTCGGGCTCCACGAAACCGCCGCAAAGGCTGGCATTGCCGTGGGTGCAGGTGGCGTCGATGGCAAAGACCTCGTCGCCCATGCGCACCAGCGCCAGTTCGCGGCCCTGGACGATGGCTTGCACGACGTCGCCGTCCGGCACGTCGGCCGCGGTGGCTGCGTCGATGAAGTGGGCTTCGTTCATACGGGGTCGATGATGGAATTGGGCAGCAGGTCGTTGTCGTAGACCACGTGGCGTGACGCGAAGCGCAGGCCGTTGGGTGTGTTGACGATGCGGTCGCGCGTGCCACCCACGATCAGCACTTCGGGTAGTGCGTCGCGTTTGGTGCGCATCACCAGCAGCGCGGTCTCGACCGCCCAGCCCTCGCCCTCACGCGCCAAGATGCGCGGCAGGCCAGTCAGGTGGCGCTGGCTGTAGGGGTGGTGGAAGATGGTCTCGCGGGCGCCGTAGACCCGGTCCTGCAGCATGCCGCGGCTTTCAAACGCCACGATGGCCAGCGGCAGTCCGCGGTCGGCATTCTCGCGTGACTGCAGGACATAACGCGCATCTTCCGTGAACAGGCCAGGCCAGCGGTCCAGCTGCTGGGTGTCGAGTGTGGCGTCATGCTCGGCGCAGAGCTGCACCAGCAGCAGGAACTCAGTGGGACTGATCATGGTGACTGCGCTCACAGGTTCATCACACCACGCCAGCAGGCGTACATGCGCAGGCGCCAGCGCGTCATCGCTTCGTCGTCGCTTTCAAAGCCGAAGTGCGTCCAGACGAAGTCGAACTCGCCGGTGGCGGTGGGGATGATCTGCCGCGTTGACAACGAGTTGACCTGCTGCTGGATGATGAGGCTGGGCAACAGGGTCATCATGACCACGCTGGGGCGGCCCCACCCAATGCTCGGGCACGACGTCCAGCAGCCGATCGTCCTGCAGCGCCATGCCGGCCTTGAAGGTGCTGACGCCTTGTGTTGCCGCGCCAGCGCCACCCTCGTTGCGGCGGCTCACCATGCAGGCGTGGCGGCCGTGGCGGTCCAGCACCATCTGGCTTTGCTGGTCAGCACGCCACAGGCCGAAAGTGACAAACCTGGTGTGCAGCAGGCCCGGGTGGTAGGGGTCCCTGATGTTCTCCTGCATCAGCTTCCAGTTGGCGGGGATGCGCTGGCGGTTGATGCCCAGCAGCTTGAGCGGCCGGCCGGGGTTGAAGACCCGGTCGTGGTAGCGCAGGACCTCTGGGCCCAGGTAGTCCTCGAACGATTCCACGGCGTGCCACCCTCAGCTGCTTCAGGCCATGGTCGGCCAGCTTGAAGTCCGCCGGCATGCCGCCTGCACCACGCCACCTTGTTTGAGGCCTCGGCAGAAGGGCAGGCCCACCAGGTCGCCTTTCAGGTTGTAGTTCCACTGGTGATACGGGCAGACGAAGGCCTCGATATGGCCCTGCCGTTCGCGGCGGAAGGCCACACCACGGTGGGCACAGCGGTTTTCCACCACGCGCAACTCACCGTCGGTGTCGCGCGCCAGGATCACGCTGCGTTCGCCTATGGAGGTGCGCTTGAAGTCGCCGGGTTCGGCACTTCGCATTCCAGGCGCACGTAGCACCAGTGGCCGCGGTAGAAGAAGCGTTCCAGCTCCTGGCAGTACAGCGCTTCGTCCGTGTAGACCCAGCCCGGCGCACGGCTGGTGGGCGCGTCGCACCAGGGCGTGGTCATCGCTTGCGGCGTCGCTTGTGCTGCGTTCATGCGCTGCATTCTGCGCAGCGGCCATGCTTGGCGCCATGCAGCACGCCGCAATGCCATCATTCACCGCATGAACGATGGCCGGAGACCCGCACCAATCTGCAAGACCTGAACCTGCTGCGCGTGTTTGACGCGCTGATGCGCGAAGGCAAGGTGGTGACGGCCGCGGCGCGGCTCCAGCTGTCGCCGCCGGCCGTGAGCAACGCGCTGGCGCGCCTGCGCCGCGCCACCGGCGACCCACTCTTCGTGCGCAGCGCCCAGGGCATGTTGCCCACGCCGCATGCGCAGGCGCTGGCGTTGACGGTAGGCCCTGCGCTCCAGGCGCTGCAGCAGGCGCTGGCCAGTCCGCGGGCCTTCGAACCCACGGGCAGTGAGCGGACCTTCCGCGTGGCGATGACCGACATCGGCGAGATCGTCTTCCTGCCGCGCCTGATGCAGGTGCTCCAGGCCGAGGCGTCCCAGGTGGCCATCCACACCGTGCGCAACGCGGCGGCGGCCACACGCGACGAGATGGCGCGCGGCGGTGTGGACCTGGCCGTGGGCTGGCTGCCCGACTTGGACGCCGGTTTCCACCAGCGGCGGTTGTTCGAGCAGCGCTATGTCTGCCTGATGGCCGCCGGTCACCCGTTGGCGCGGCCGGCTGACCGCGGAGCGCTACCGCAAGGCGCAGCACCTGGTGGTGCTGGCCGAGGGCACGGGCCACGACCGTGTGGCCAAGCTCCTACGGCAGCAGGGCGCGCAGGCCTTGGTGCCGCTGAAGCTGGCGCAGCAGGTGGCGGGGCCGTTGGGCTTGGTGGTGCGCGAGGTGCCTTTGGAGGTGCCCCCTTTCGAGGTCAACCTTTTCTGGCACGAGCGGGTGCACCGGGATCCCGGGCACCGCTGGCTGCGTGAACGCTGGGCGCGCCTGTTCGGCGCACCCGGCTGAACATCAGTTCAGCTGTTCGATACCGGCGATGGCCCAGTCGCGGCTGGCGTCATGCGGGCGCACCAGGTGCCAGACCTCGTGGAAGGCCGTGGGCGCGGCGCCCTTTTCTTCGATGACCTGGCCTTCGAAGCGCACGCTGACGATCTGGCGGTCGGCCTCGTTGCCGATGTCCAGCACCTTGGCGTCGACCTTGACCACGTCGGTGCTTTGCGCGGCCGGGCCGCGCTCCTGCAGGTCCAGGCGCAGCGACGCGAACAGTTCCGGCGTGGTGAAGCGGCGCAGGTCGTCCAGGTCGGCAGAGTCGTTGGCGGCCTGCATGCGGATGAAGATCATCTTGGCCGTGCGTTCGAAGCTTTCGCTGTCAAAGGCGGCGGGCACAAAGGCGCGGGGCACTGCGGCCGCGGCAGCGGTTGCTGCAAGCGGTGCGCTGGAAGCGGCTTCCACCGGCAGGGCGGCGCGCTCCATGGCGGGTTCCATGGCGGGTTCCTGGCGTGGCTGGTTCCAGGGTGACGGTGCACTGCCGACGTTGCCTGCGCCGGCCATGGCGGGCTGAAGGCCCGTGGCGCGGGCCGGGCCGAAGCGGCGCAGCAGGAACATCACCAGGGCCACGGCGGCCACGCCCAGCAGGGCCATCATCAGGAAGTTGCCGAAAGCTTC